>JAJLJT010000081.1:0-9851 GCA_033844555.1 Alphaproteobacteria bacterium
AGCGGGCTTCGAGGGCGACATCCTGCCGGTGAACCCGAACCGGGAGACGGTGCAGGGCCTCACGGCCTATCCCACGGTCAGCGACGTTCCGGGCGAGATCGACTTCGCGCTCGTCGCGCTGCCCGCGCCCGCGGTCGCCGAGGCCGTGCGCGCGTCCGCCGCGAAGGGGGCGAAGGCGTGCCTGATCTTCTCCTCGGGTTTCGCGGAGGTGGGCGAGGAGGGCGAACGGCTGCAGGCCGAACTGACGGCCATCGCGCGCGAGACGGGCGTGCGGATCATCGGGCCCAACTGCCTCGGCCTGTTCAACCCGTCGGCAGGCTTCTACCCGACGTTCTCATCCTCGGTGGACGGGAACTTCCCGACGCCGGGCGGGCTTGCCATCGTGACCCAGTCGGGCGCGTTCGGCAGCCACCTCTTCTATACCGCGAACCAGAAGGGCATCGGCATCCGCACCTGGATCAGCACCGGCAACGAATCCGACGTGGACGTGTCGGAACTGATCGGGCACCTGGCGGAGGATCCGGGCACGAAGGTGATCCTCGCCTATGTCGAGGGCGCGAGGGACGGCCGCCGCCTGATCGCGAGCCTTGAGAAGGCGCGCGCGGCGAGGAAGCCCGTCCTGTTCTTCAAGGTCGGCCGGTCGGAGGTCGGGGCGGAGGCGGCGCGGTCGCATACGGCTGCGCTGGCGGGCGCGGACGCTGTCTATGACGGCGTGTTGCGCCAGTACGGGGCCTATCGCGGTTCGACCGTGGAGGAATTGCTCGACGTCGCCTACGCAGCGCAGACGGGCGTCTACCCCACGGGCAAGCGCATCGGCCTGGTCACCATCTCGGGCGGCGCGGGCGTGATGATGGCGGACGCGGCGGAGGATGCGGGCCTCGACGTCGCGCCCATGCCGGAGGAGGCGCAAACGACGCTGAAGGCGCTTCTGCCCTTCGCCGCCGTGCGCAACCCGGTCGACATCACGGCGCAAGTGCTGAACAACCTAGACCTCGTGCCGCAGTTCCTGCAGGCGATGTACCGCGAGGGCGGCTACGACGCGATGGTCGCCTTCTTCACGATGACGGCCTCCTCGCCGATGATCGCCGACACGATGCGCGACCGTATTCTCAAGGGGCTGGAGGGCTACGAAGACCGGCTGACGGCGCTCTCCATCGTCGGCGGGCCGCAGGCGCTGAAACGCTACACGGACGCAGGGCTTCTGAACTACGAGGATCCGGTGCGCGCGATCCGGGCCTTCGCGGCGCTGATGGGCTTCGGGCGCTCCTTCGCAGGGCAGGAGGGGCGCATGGCCGTCGCGGTGCCGGCAATGGAGCCGCTGCCTAGCGGCCCGCTCGGCGAGAAGGAGGCCAAGGCGATCCTCGCGAAAGCCGGTCTGCCCGTGGTCGAGGACCGGCTGGCCACGACCGCGGCGGAGGCGGAAGCGGCGGTGCGCGCCTTCGGGCGGCCCTGCGCGCTGAAGATCGCCTCGCCCGACATCCTGCACAAGACGGACGCGGGCGGGGTCCGCCTCAATGTGGCGGCGGAGGGGGCGGCAGACGCCTTCGACGCGATCATGGGCGCGGCGAAGGCCTATGACGCAAGCGCCCGCCTCGACGGCGTGCTGATCTCCCCCATGGCGGGCGAGGGGGTGGAAACCATCCTCGGCGTGCAGCGCGATCCCGTGTTCGGGCCGGTGGTGATGCTGGGCCTCGGCGGCATCCATGTGGAGGTGCTGAAGGACGTGACGTTCCGCGCCGCGCCCTTCGACCTTCAGGAGGCGCGTGCAATGATCGCCGACCTCAGGGCGCGCGCGATCTTCGACGGTGTGCGGGGCGCGCCGCCCGCCGACGTTGAGGCGCTGGCGGAGGCGGCGCACCGGCTGTCGCTCTTTGCCGCCGCGCATGCCGATACGGTGGAGAGCGTCGACCTCAACCCGGTGCGCGTGATGGCCCGCGGCGAGGGGGTGCTGGCGCTCGACGCGCTGATCGTGCGGCGCTGATCGTCAGGCCGCTTCGGTGGCGGCCACGCCTTCGACGGTGTCGTGCAGTTCGGCGAAGGGCTGGGCGAAGGCGCTGAGCCCGTCGTCGGCGAGGCGGACACCCTTCAGCCCCTTCAGCGCGCCGAGACGCCCGCGCGCCAGAGGCATGAAGCCCGAGCCGTCTCCAGCGTCGATTTCCAGCGAGACGGGCAGGCTGCGGTCGATCTCCAGCGGCACGAGGGATCCCACTTCGAGCTTGGCGAGCGCGGCAACGGGCAGCGTGACCCGGTGCAACACCGCCTCGATCGGCAGGGGCGCGCGGGCGACCTGGCGGGTCAGCGTCTCCGACCAGCCGGGGTCGGGACGCGTGTCGCCGCGCCAGGGCTGGCGCAGCACCTGCTTGACCGGCTCCAGCATCGGCATGGGGATCAGCAGGTCGATGCGCGTGCCCTCCTCGGAGTCGCCGAGGGTCAGGTCGAAGCCTGCGAGGATGGCCGGGGTCTGGGGGCGGCTCACGGCGGTTCGGGCGATATCCACGTCCGCGCCGGAGATGTGCGCGGCAGGCCCTTCGGCATCCGGTGCGGCGTCGGTGAGCCCCAGCGAGAAGGCGTCCGCCGCCAGCCCCGCGAAACGCATCGCAAGCTGGCGATCGAGCGGTGTGGGCGACCAGTCCTCCGGGATCTGCGCCGCCGGGCCGCCGGAGTGGCCGAGCAGTCGCTCCACGACATGTTCGACGAGCGCCGCGGGCAGGCGGACGAGCGCCGAGGCCGCCCAGCCGTCCACGGAAAGGACACAGTTGAGAGCAGGTCCCTCGAACGCGGACGCCGCCTCGCCATAGCGGCGCACCCGGATCGCGGCCGGCTTGACCTCTGCCTCGGTGCCGAGGAGAGCGCCGATGCGTCCGCCGAGCCTGCGGCCCATGCAGTCGAGCACGACAGGCAGAAGCGGGTATTCGGCGAGCTGGTCGGAGACCATGCCGAGCTTGCGGCGCAACGTGTCTGCTGTGGTTCCCGTGGACGACATTCCCTGACCCTGTTTCCCTTCCCGCGCGTGCCTGGGAAATTCTGCACCTATAGGTCGCATGGGCTTTGCTAAGGACCGATTAACGCTGTTGCCGCGGCCGCCGCGAGGTTGCCTTTCCCGCCGGGATCGGGACGATAGGCGTCAGAGAGGGCCGGAGATGACCGCATGCGGCGCCGCCCGGCCGGCAACAGGCAGAGGACGAGGATTATCATGGTGGAATGGTCGCGCACCTGGACGTGGTTCGAGGGCGGCTGGCACGAAGGCAACGTGCAGATCATGGGACCGCGCACGCACGGCATGTGGCTCGGCTCGGTCGTCTTCGACGGGGCGCGCGCGTTCGAGGGGGTGGCACCCGACCTCGACCTGCACCTGGAGCGGGTGAACAGGTCGGCCGCGGCGCTGAAGCTCAAGCCCTTCATGGCCGTCGGGGAGATGCTGGAGCTGGCGCAGGAGGGGATGGCGAAGTTTTCCCCCGACGAGGCCGTCTACATCCGCCCGATGTACTGGGCGGAGGAAGGCGGCCTCTTCTCCGTGCCGCCGGACCCGGAGACGACGCGGTTCTGCCTCTGCCTCTACGAGGTGCCGATGCCGCAGCCGGGGCGCAAGCTGGCGCTGACGCTGTCGCGCTACCGCCGCCCCACGATCGAGACCGCGCCGGTGAACGCCAAGGCCGCCTGCCTCTATCCGAACGGGGCGCGCGCCCTGATGGAGGCGAAGGAAAAGGGCTTCGACAACGCGATCCTGCTCGACGCCATGGGCTATGTGGCGGAACTGGCGACGGCCAATGTCTTCATGGTCAGGGACGGGGAGGTTCACACGCCCTATCCGAACGGCACCTTCCTCAACGGCGTGACCCGGCAGCGGGTGATCGCGCTGCTGAGGGGGGCCGGCGTGACGGTGCACGAGCGGCCGATTCTCTATGATGAATTCCTGACGGCGGACGAGATCTTCTCCACAGGCAACTATTCCAAGGTCGTGCCGGTCACGCAGATCGAGACGCGCGAACTGGAGCCGGGTCCGGTCGCGGCGAAGGCGCGGGAACTTTACTGGGCGTTTGCCCACGGCGGCCTATAGGGGGAGCGAGAGGGGCCGTCTTGGCGGCGGCCCCGCGCAACCCCACATGGGCGACATGGTGCTGAGCCGTCTCAAGTCCTATCTCGATGCCGAAAGCGCGTGGCCGCGCGCGCCCGGCGAAACGGTGATCTATGCCGTGGGCGACGTGCACGGGCGAGCCGACCTCATGGACGCGCTGACCGACCGCATCCGGCGCGATGCCGAGCGGCGGGAGGCGGATCGGCGGCTTCTGGTCTTCCTCGGCGACTACATCGACCGGGGGGAGGACAGCCGGGGCGTGATCGACCGGCTGACCGGCGACCCGCCCGACGGGTTCGAGCGGGTCTGCCTGCGCGGCAATCACGAGGAAGTGCTTCTTGCCTTTCTCGAGGATTCCTCGGGCGGCCCGGCCTGGTGCCGCTTCGGCGGGCTCGAGACGCTGATGTCCTATGGCGTGCTTGCGCCGGACGCGCCCGCGCCCCGGACCGCGGCGGATTTCGAGGCGCTGCGCCGCGCCTTGACCGCCGCACTGCCGCAGGCGCACCGCGCGTTCCTCGAAAACCTGCCCGCGTGGCACGAGGAGGGGGACTACCTGTTCGTGCATGCCGGCGTGCGGCCGGGCGTGCCGCTCGACGCGCAGACCGAACGCGACCTGACCTGGATCCGCGACGCATTCCTCGCGCACCGGGAGCCGTTCGAGCGCTTCGTCGTCCACGGCCACACGCCGAGCGAACGCCCGCAGATCAAGCCGAACCGCATGGGCGTCGATACCGGCGCCTATCTGACGGGACGTCTCACGGCCGCGGTGCTGCACGCCGACAAGCGGACCACGCTCAGCACCTGAGGGTTGATCCCGGAATTGCCGAAACGCGCAGGAGATGTGTAAAAGGTTCCTCTCGCGCGCCGCAGTCCGGGGAGACCGCCACCATGAGGCAGGCTGCATATCGCCTGTGTGCCGCCGCTGTTCTTCTGCTGTCGCTGGCCGCATGCACGGGGACGCCCGCGGGGGTCGAGATCGCGGACGGTCCCGTGCTTGGGACACGCGCGCCGCTGCTCTACCGGCTCGGTCCGGGCGACGAGGTGCGGCTGATCGTCTTCGGTGAGGACAATCTGTCGGGCACCTTCGCCGTCGATGCCGAAGGGACGCTCGCCATGCCGCTGATCGGCGCGGTGCAGGCCGCGGGGCTGAGCGTGCGGGAGCTGGAGGCGGCTGTGGCGCGGCGGCTGGCCGGGGGCTATCTGCTCGACCCCAAGGTCAGCGCGCAGATCGCGGTCTATCGCCCCTTCACGATCCTCGGCGAGGTTGCGCGGCCCGGAAGCTATCCCTATGCCGCGGGGATCGGTCTTCTGGACGCGATCGCGGCCGCCGGAGGATACACCTACCGCGCGCGCACCGGTCTGGTGCACGTGGTCGCGGAGGGGGAGCGGGTGGCGCGCAGCTACAAGGCCGCGCCGGACCTGCCGGTCTATCCGGGCGACCGGATCGTGGTGCCGGAGCGCTACTTCTGACTGTTTCCTGGCGCCGAAAATCATCCGGAGGTTGCAAGACGCTGACACTTCGCACCTTATACGCATGTGTGGAGACGTGCCGGGGGGTGGAAGGCGATGCGAGGGCGCAAGAGGCGCGCGGCGGTTGCAGTGCACATGCTTGCGGCGGTCAGCACCGGTGCCGCCTTGCCCGCAGCCGCTGCGGACTGCGCGCCCGGCCTGGCGCAGGATGCCTTCCGGGCCCATCCGTCCGGCGGCCCGGCGCTGGTTTCCCGGCTCGATACGCTGGCGCGAAGCTGTCCGTCGTCGGCCGGGGAGATCGCGGCGGCTGCGGCGGGCGCGGGTCCTGCCGTGCAGGCGGCGGCCGGGGCCGGGCTGGCGCGTGCCGCGGCGGCGTTCTGGGGAACCGATCGCGGCGCGGCGCTCGCCGCGCAGGTCGGGGGGCTTCCGGCCAGCGTGTTCTCCGGTGCGTTCTTCGCCGTGCTCGGCGTGCTGACAGGACGCGGGCCGGGGGACCGCCCGCCTCCGCAGGCACAGAATCCCTACTTCAACGGCGGCAACGCGCCATGCAGACCGGGCAACTCCTGGCAGGACCGCGACCGCTGCGCGGCCAGCCCACGCTGAGGGGGGCGGTGGGAATGGACGTGCGCATCCCGGCGCTGGCCCTGGCGCTCTGTCTGGCAGCCGGGATGCCGGGTTCCGGGGCGCGCGCGGCGGACCCCTTCGGCCTGTGGCGGACCGAGGTGCGGCCGAGGGCCGCCGAGACGCCGCCGCCCATGCAGTTCGGGCGGTTGACGGTGGAACCGTCGGTTGGCGTCGCCCTCGCCCATGACAGCAATGTCTACGCGCAGGACACAGGCGCCCGGTCCGACTGGCGCACAACCGTGGAGCCCGAGGTGCGGCTGAGCGCACCGGCGGGCGCTCATGCGGTCGAGGCGCGTGCGCAGGTGCGCGCCGTGCGCCATGCGGGGGAGGGCCGGCTCGATCACACGGACGCCGGACTTGGGGCCCGCGCGGCGCTCGCCATCGACCGGGCAACGACCCTGACGCTGGAGGGCGAGGCCGGGCGGCGCCACCTGCTGCCGGGCGCACCCGATGCTGCCGATGCGGCGGCAGCGGCATCGCCCTTCGACCGGGCCGCGATCGGGGCGCGGCTTGCCCGCCGCATGGGGGCGCTGGCGGCGGGCGCGGGCGTGGCGGCAGTGGCGGAGGATCACCGCGATGTCGCGTTGAGGGGCGGCGGCCGCGCCGAACAGGACTACCGTGACCGGACGGTTTGGCGGGCCAGCGTGTTCGCGAGCGTCGATGTGACACCCGACCTCACGGCCTTCGCTGAGGTCGAGGCCGACCGTCGCCACCATGACCACGCGGACCCGGGCGGGGTGCGCCACGATTCGCGCGCGCTCGGCCTCGTCGCAGGAATGCGGGTCGAGGTCGCGCAGATCCTGGCGGCGGAGGTGCGGGGCGGCTGGCTCACGCGACGGTTCGAGGACAGCGCGCTCGACGATGTGACGGGGCTCGACGCCGGCCTTGCGGTGCGCTGGGCTGCGACGCCGCTGACGACGCTGGCAATGGAAATCGACCGGGACGTGGTGGAGCCCGCGGTTCCCGGCGCCGCCGCGATCGTGCGCACGCGCGCGCGCCTGGGCTTCGATCACGAGCTGCTGCGGACGCTGATGGTGCGGCCCGCGGTCGCCTACCGGCGCGATGCCTATGCGGGCCTGGCCCGCACCGACGAGGTTTATGCCGCGGGCGTGAAGCTCGACTATCTGGTGAACCGCAGCCTTGCGGCGGGCGTGAGCGTGTCGCACGGCCGGCAGGCGTCCAGCGTGCCGGGCCTCGATCACGAGCGGACGGTGGCGGAGGTGCAGGGACGTGTCCGGTTCTGAGCCCGCCGGCACGTCCCCAAGCGGGGCCGCCGACCTGCACGCCGCCGTGCGCTTCCTGCGCCGCCGGGCAGGCCCGATTGCCGGTGGCGCCATGCTCGGGCTGGCGGCCGCGGGGGCGGTGCTGGCGATGCTGCCGGTGCGCTACACGGGCGTGGCGACGCTGATGCTCGACCCGCGCGCCGCACAGGTCGTCCCGGCCGATGCGGTGATCCCCGCGCTGAGCGGCGACCAGGCGACCATCGACGGGGAGGTGGAGGTTCTGCGCTCCCGTGCACTGGCGGCAGAGGTCGCCGCGGCAACCGCCTTCCAGGCCCCGGCGCAGGCGGAACGCGGCCGGATCGCGGCGATGCTCGACCGGCTGCTGGGCCAGGAGACGGCGCCGCCCCCTCCCGCCGACCCGGCCATTCGGGCGGCCGACGCCCTGATGGCAGGTCTCGACGTGCGGCGGGAGGGATTGACGCGGGTGATAATGGTCGCCTTCACCCATTCCGATCCGGAAATGGCGGCGCGGGTCGCGAATGCGGTTGCGGAAACCTATGTCGCGCGCCAGGTCGCGGTGAAGGCAGCGGCGACGCGCGCGGCCAACGAGGTGCTCGGCGAGCGGCTGGAGGCACTGCGCGCCGACGTCGAGGCGGCGGAGCGCGAGATCGCCCGCTTCCGCGCCGAAAACGGGCTTTCGGGCGCGGCGGGCGACACCATTACGGAGCAGCAGATCAGCGAACTCAATGCCCGGCTGGTGCTGGCTCGCGCCGAGACGGCGGAGCGGGCGGCGAAGTACCGGCAGGTGGCGCGGCTGCTGGAAACGGGCGGCGCGGCGGACACGGTGGCCGATGTGCTGGCCTCGCCGGTGATCGGGCAGTTGCGGCAGCAGGAGGCCGCGGTTGCGCGCGAGGAGGCGGAACTTGCCACCCGCTATGGCGAGCGGCACCCGCGGCTTCTCAAGGTCCGGGCGGAGCGGGCCGGCCTCGCGCAGCGTATCCGCGACGAGGCGGGCCGGATCGTGGCGAACCTGCGCAACGAGCTGACAGTCGCGCAGAGCCGTGAAGCCTCGCTTGCCCGCAGCCTGGAAGCGCTGAGCGCGCGCGAGGGACAAAACGACGCCGCCGCCATCGGCCTGCGCGAGCGTGAGCGCGCCGCCGGCGCGGCCCGGCAGATGTACGAGGCGGTGCTCGCGCGTTTCCTCGAGACACGCGAGGCGGCGGGAACCGAACGCGCCGATGCGCGCATCCTGTCGCCCGCCGCAGTGCCCGCACGCCCGGCGCGGCTGCCGGTGCCGCTCGTTCTGGGTTTCGGCGGTCTGCTGGGCCTCCTTGCAGGGATCGGCGCGGGGGCGGGCGCGGACAGGCTGGTGGCCGGTTTCCGTACGGCGGCGGAGGTGGAGGCCGCGCTCGGACTGCCGTGCCTCGGCGGCGTTCCCCGGATCGGCGCGCGCGAACGCCGGGTTGCCGGGCGTGCCCTGCCGCCCGCCGACTACCTCGTGGCACGGCCGCTGTCCGGCTATGCCGAGGCGGTGCGGGCGCTCAGAACCGCGCTCTCTTTCGCAGGGCGGGGCGAGGGCGTGAAGGTGGTCGCCGTGACCTCCTCCCTGCCGGAAGAGGGCAAGACGACACTGTCGGTGTCGCTCGCCCGGTCGGCGGCGCTTGCCGGGCTCGATACGCTTCTGATCGACGCCGATCTGCGCCATCCGCGTGTGGCGGCCACCCTGGGTGTGATGCCGGTCGCGGGTCTCGGCGACTATCTGTCGGGGGAAACCGCGCTGCTCGACGCCCTGTTCACCGACGCGGCCACGGGCCTGCGGGTCCTGCCGGTGGCAGGGGGAATGGCGACCCCGCCCGACGTGCTGGGGACCGATGCCATGACGCGGCTGATGGCGGCGTGCCGGCAGACCTTCGATCTCGTGGTCATCGATACGCCGCCGATCCTGCCGGTGGTCGACGCCCGGCTCGTCTCCGCGCATGCCGATGTGGTGCTTTTCGCGGTCCACGCCATGAAGACGCCGCGCGCCACGGTACGGCACGCGCTGACGCGGCTGGGTGCGGAAGCGCCGCTGGCCGGGGTGGCGCTGACCCGCGTCGATGTGCGCGCGCAGGCGCTCTATGGCGAGACCGACACGGGCTACGGATATCCGCCCTATACACGATACTACCGTGGCTGAACGGGCTTTCGCGGCGCTCGCGGGGGCAATGGCGCTGGGGGCTGCGGTGTTGCTGGCGACGGCAGGCGAGCGACCCGGCGCGGCGGCGGTGCGGGCCGTGCAGGCGGCGCCACAGGACGCGCGCGGATGGCTGCACCTCGCGGTCTTGCGGCTGGCGGAGGCCGGACCCGACGCCCGGGCGGACGCATTGATCCTTCAAAGCTATCGCGTCGGTCCGCGCGATGCACGCGCCGGGTTCGAGCGGCTGGCGCTCGTGCTGCGGATGTGGCCGGCATGGGGCGCG
>JAJLJT010000082.1:0-2674 GCA_033844555.1 Alphaproteobacteria bacterium
GGCGCGGTGGAGCTTCTGTCGCAGAAGGTGCGCTGCGCGGTCGTGAACGCGGGCGACGGCGCGCACGAGCATCCGACCCAGGCGCTGCTCGATGCGCTGACCATGCGCCGCCGCTTCGGCAAGATCGCGCGCCTGACGGTCGCGATCTGCGGCGACATCCTGCATAGCCGGGTGGCGCGCTCGAACATCCTGCTGCTCAACACCATGGGCGCGCGGGTCCGCCTGATCGCGCCGCCCACCCTGCTGCCGCCTGCCGCGGACCGGCTGGGCGCGGAGATCTTCCATTCGATGGAAGAGGGGCTGAAGGGCGTCGACGCGGTGATGATGCTGCGTCTGCAGCTTGAGCGGATGCAGGGCGCCTTCGTGCCGTCGGTCCGGGAGTATTTCCACTTCTATGGGCTCGACTACCGCAAGCTGGCGCTGGCCGAGCCGCACGCCATCGTCATGCACCCCGGGCCGATGAACCGGGGCGTGGAGATCGATTCCGAGCTTGCCGACGACCTCGCGCGCAGCGTCATCCGCGACCAGGTGGAGATGGGGGTGGCGGTCCGCATGGCCGTGCTGGACCTGCTTTCGCAGAACCTCTCGGATGGTGGGGAGGCAGGGCGATGACCGGCACGCGCACCCTCTTTCACAATGCACGCCTCCTCGACCCGGCGACGGGGCGCGACGAGATGGGCGGCCTTCTTGTCGAGGAAGGGCGGATCGCGGACCTCGGGCCGCATCTCTCGGCGGGTGCGGCCGGGGACGCCGAGGCCGTCGATTGCCGCGGGCATGTGCTGGCCCCCGGCCTGATCGACATGCGCGTCTTCATCGGGGAGCCGGGCGCCGACCACCGCGAGACGCTGGAAACCGCGGGCGACGCGGCGGCGGCGGGCGGCATCACGACCATGGTGCTGCAACCCAACACCGACCCGGTGATCGAGGACCCCGCGCTCGTGGAGTTCGTGCGCCGGCGCGGCAAGATCCGCTCGGCGGTGAACGTGGAGTGCATGGCGGCTCTGACCAAGGGTACCGCGGGCCAGGAGATGACGGAGATCGGCCTGCTGAAGGACGCGGGCGCGCTGGCCTTCACCGACGGCGACCGGACCGTGCCGAGCGCGCTGGTGATGCGCCGCGCCCTGACCTATGCGAGCGCGTTCGACGCCCTCGTCGTCGCGCACGCGGAAGACCCGACACTGTCGGGCGGCGTGATGAACGAGGGGGAGGTTTCCGGCCGCCTCGGCCTGTCGGGGAACCCGGCGGTGGCGGAAACGATTGCAGTCGACCGCGACATGCGGCTCGTCGCGCTGACGGGTGCGCGCTATCACCTGGGCCAGGTGAGCACGTCGGCCAGCCTCGACGTGCTCCGGGCCGCGAAGGCGCAAGGCCTGCGCGTGACGGCGGGCGTCTCGGCGCAGCACCTTGCGCTCAACGAGATCGACATCGCGAGCTACCGCACGTTCTTCAAGATGCGCCCGCCGCTGAGGCGGGAGGAGGACCGCGCCGCCTGCGTCGCGGCGCTGGCCGACGGCACCGTCGACGTCGTCGTTTCCGCGCACGACCCGCAGGACGAGGAATCGAAGCGCCTGCCCTTCGGCGAGGCGGCCTATGGCGCGGCGGGGCTGGAGACGCTCCTGCCCGTGCTGCTCTGGCTGCATCATCTGGGCGAGGTGCCGCTCGCGACCGCGCTGAAGGCGGTCACCGCCCGCCCGGCGGAGTTGCTGGGGCTGGAGGCAGGCCGTCTCGCGCCCGGCGCGCCCGCGGACCTCGTGCTGATCGACCTCGACCGCCCGTGGATCCTGAAGCGGGAGGCGCTGCGCTCGCGCTCCAAGAACACGCCCTACGAGGACCGCCGCTTCATGGGCCGGGCGATTCGCACCGTCGTGGGGGGGCGCACCGTGTTCGACCTCGCGGCAAGCGCGGTGGAAGGAGGCGGCGGTGCCTGATCCCATCGACTGGGGAACGGCCCTGCCCTTCTATCTCGCCGCGCTGATCGGCGGTTACCTGCTTGGGTCCATCCCCTTCGGCCTGCTGATCGCGCGGGCGATGGGTCTGGGCGATGTGCGCAACATGGGGTCGGGCAACATCGGCGCGACCAATGTGCTGCGCACGGGCTCGAAGCTCGCAGCCCTCGCCACGCTCGCGGGCGACATGGGCAAGGGCGCCGCCGCCGTGCTGATCGCGCGGATGTGGGGCCCGGACATCATGACCATCGCGGCGTTCGGCGCCTTTCTCGGCCACCTTTACCCGGTCTGGCTGGGCTTCAGGGGCGGCAAGGGCGTGGCGACCTTCCTCGGCATCGCGCTCGCGGTTTCCTTCTGGCCCGCGGGCGTGCTGACGGCGCTCGCCTGGCTCGTCGCGGCCGCCGTCTTCCGCTTTTCCTCGCTGGCGTCGCTCGCTTCCGCCGCGGCGGCGCCCGTTGCGTTCAATCTGTACGGTTCGGCGCAGATGATGGAGCTGTTCCTTGCTCTCGCCGTCCTGATCTTCTGGCGCCACCGGTCCAACATCGGGCGCCTTCTCAAGGGGACCGAACCCCGGATCGGCGAGAAGAAGGACAAGACTGCATGACCCCATTGCCCGTGTCTCCGCCGCGTACCGAGGCGGAACGCATCGACTGGCTCCGCCTGATCCGCAGCGAGAACGTCGGCCCGGTCACCTTCATCCAGCTTCTGCGCCACTACGGCAGCGCGGG
>JAJLJT010000083.1:0-2064 GCA_033844555.1 Alphaproteobacteria bacterium
CGTGGCCACCTCGTGGCCCAGTTCCTCCACGATGCGGCGGATCTTGGCGACCTGCTCGGCATTGCTGCGGGCCAGTTCGCCGCGCCTGATCGTCAGGCTGTCCTCGAGCCCCACGCGAACGTTTCCGCCCATCACGACGCCCATGGTGCCGAGCCCCATCTGCCTGCCGCCCGCCGCGAGCACCGAGAAGTGGTAGTCGCCGCCGAGCAGCCGGTCGGCCGTCGCCTTCATATGCACGAGCTGCTCCGGCGCGGCGTCGATTCCGCCCAGCACGCCCATGACGAACTGCAGGAACAGCGGCCCCTTCAGCAGACCCTGCCTGCGGTACCAGGCAAGCGTCTGGATGTGGCCGGTGTCGTAGCACTCGAACTCGAAGCGCGTGCCGCAGCCCTCGCCCAGCGCCGCCAGGATGTGCTCGATGTCGGCGAAGGTGTTCTTGAACACGACGTCGCGCGTCGCCTCCAGGAACCCCGGCTCCCAGTCGTGCGCCCAGTCGGCGTAGGCGTCCTTCATGGGGAAGATGCCGAAGTTCATCGAGCCCATGTTGAGCGAGCACATCTCCGGCTCCGCGCGCATCGCGGGCGCCAGACGCTCCGCCAGGGTCATCTGCGACGACCCGCCGGTCGAGATGTTGAGCACCGCGTCCGTCGCCTGCTTGATCCGCGGCAGGAAGGCCATGAAGACGTCCGGGTCCGCGCTCGGCTTGCCCGTATCTGGCTCGCGGGCGTGCAGGTGCAGGATCGCCGCTCCGGCCTCGGCCGCGGCGATCGACTGCTCGGCGATCTCGTCGGGCGTGACCGGCAGGTGGGGGCTCATGGTCGGCGTGTGGATCGAGCCCGTGACCGCGCAGGTGATGACGACCTTGTTCTTCATCGGGCGTTCCTTTCAGCCGCGCGGCAGGCCAAGCTCGGCGGCGAGCGCGTCGAGGCTCGCCACCAAGCGCTCCATGATCTCGCCGATCTGCGGCTCGGTGACGATCAGCGGCGGGCAGACGAGGATATGGTCGCCCTCGATCCCGCCGCGCGTGCGCCGCGAATAGACGACGAGGCCGCGGGCGTAGGCATGTTCGACGAGGCGGGCATGCGCGTTCCATTCCTTCGGCAGGGGGGCCATGGTCTCCCGGTCGGCGACCATCTCGAATGCGAGCAGCAGGCCCTTGCCGCGCACGTCGCCGATGAAGGGGTAGCGGTCCATCAGCGCGCTCATCTCCGCCTTCAGCAGCGCGCCCATGCGCCCGGCATTGCCGGTCAGGTCCCGGTCGAGGATCTCGCGGATCACGGCGAGGCCCGCGGCGCAGGCGAGCGGGTTTCCGGCATAGGTGTAGCCGTGCATGAAGCCGCCCGCGTCCAGCACCGGCTCGACCAGCCGCCGGTCGGCCACCATCGCGCCCAAGGGGGCGTAGCCCGCCGCGAAGCCCTTGGAGAGCGCGACGATGTCGGGCCGGATGCCCCAATGCTCTGCGGCGAGGAAGCGGCCCGTGCGGCCCGCCCCCGTCATCACCTCGTCGTAGATCAGCAGGATGCCGAACTCGTCGCAGATCTCGCGGATGCGCGCGTAATAGCTGTCGGGCGCGACCAGCGCGCCGGTCGAGGCGCCGCCCACCGGCTCCATGATGAAGGCGAGCACGCTGTCGGGCCCCTGCGCCAGGATTTCCTCGCGCAGCATCTCGGCATAGCGCAGGCCGCGTTCGGCGTCGGTGTAGTTGTCGCGGTCGAGGTAGCAGGTCGGCGCCGGGATCTTCGGCATGGCCGTGAACATGGGCGCGAACGGTTCCGACAGCGGGGCGTAGCCCGTGACGGCCAGCGCGCCGAGCGTCGAGCCGTGGTAGGAGGGATGGCGCGCGATCACCTTCCAGCGGCTCTCCTGCCCCGTGGCGACCGCCCATTGCCGGGCGAGCTTGAGGCAGCTTTCCACCGCCTCCGACCCGCCGGAGACGAAGAACACGCGGTCGAGCCCCTCCGGCATGAGCGAGGCCGTGAGATTGGCGAGCCGTTCGGCAGGCTCGTTGGCGAAATGCAGCCGGTAGCCGAAGGTCGCGCGGTCCATCTGCGCGCGCATGGCGGC
>JAJLJT010000084.1:0-29975 GCA_033844555.1 Alphaproteobacteria bacterium
TTCCATCCCGAGAAGAGCCAGGTCACCGGCCTGCGCCTGATCGCCAATTTCCTGAGGTGGCGTCCATGATCCTCTACCCTGCGATCGATCTGAAGGACGGCTCCTGCGTTCGCCTCTTCAAGGGGGAAATGGACAAGGCGACCGTGTTCAACGACGACCCCGCGGCGCAGGCTGCCAAGTTCGAGGCCCAAGGCTTCCGCTGGCTGCATCTCGTCGACCTCAACGGCGCCTTCGCGGGGAAACCGGTCAATGCAGATGCCGTACGTGGAATTCTGAATACGATCACAATCCCGGTGCAGCTCGGTGGCGGCATCCGCGACATGGCAACCATCGACATGTGGCTCGATGCCGGCGTGCGCCGCGTGATCCTCGGTACCGTCGCCGTGCGCGATCCGGAGCTGGTGAAGACGGCCTGCAGGGCCCATCCCGGCCGCGTGGTCCTGGGGATCGACGCCAAGGGCGGCAAGGTCGCGGTCGAAGGCTGGGCCGAAACCTCGGAACTCACGGTCATCGACCTTGCCCGGCGGTTCGAGGATGCGGGTGCGGCCGCCATCGTCTACACCGACGTGGACCGGGACGGCGCTCTGACAGGTGTCAACGTGGAGGCCACCCTCGCGCTCGCCGATGCTGTCTCGACACCCGTGATCGCGAGCGGCGGCGTCGCTGGCATGGACGATTTGAGGGCGCTCAAGGCCGCGAACCATCCCAACATCGACGGCGTCATCTCGGGCCGCGCGATCTATGACGGGCGTATCGACCCCGCGGCCGCGCTGGCCCTCCTGCAGGACTGACCGGTAGTTCCCATGCTGAAGACCCGCATCATTCCTTGCCTCGATGTCAAAGACGGCCGCGTCGTCAAGGGCGTGAACTTCGTCGACCTGCGCGACGCGGGCGATCCGGTGGAGCAGGCGCGCGTCTACGATGCGGCGGGCGCGGACGAGCTATGTTTCCTCGACATCACGGCCAGCCACGAGAACCGGGACACCATCTTCGAGGTGGTTGCCCGCACGGCCGAGCAGTGCTTCATGCCGCTGACCGTGGGCGGGGGCGTGCGCGCGGTCGAGGACATCCGCAAGCTCCTGGTCGCGGGCGCCGACAAGGTTTCGATCAACACGGCAGCGGTCAAGGACCGGTCCTTCGTCGCACGCGCGGCTGAGAAGTTCGGCGCGCAATGCATCGTCGTCGCCATCGACGCGAAGGCAGTCGCTCCGGGCAGGTGGGAGATCTTCACTCACGGAGGCCGGACCCCGACCGGCATCGACGCGGTGGAATACGCGCGCGAAGTGGTGTCGCTCGGCGCCGGCGAGATCCTGCTCACCTCGATGGACCGCGACGGTACGAAGGCGGGCTTCGACATTGCCTTGACACGGACAATCGCGGACGCAGTCAGCGTTCCCGTGATTGCGAGCGGAGGGGTCGGTACGCTCGACCATCTGGTCGATGGGGTTCTGAAGGGCCATGCGAGTGCGGTTCTGGCTGCCTCGATCTTCCATTTCGGCACCTACACGATCGCCGAGGCGAAGGCGCACATGGCGGCAGCAGGGGTTCCGGTCCGGCTTTTGTGACGGTTTTGCCGCTTGATTGTGACAGGCCGGCTCATCACGCTGTGCCTGCCATGAGCAAGAGCGCACCCCGCGAGATCGAACTGAAGCTTCGCCTCACTCCGGAGGAGCTGGAGGCAGCGCTTGCCCGCCCGGTCATCGCAGCCGCCGGCGCCTCGCCTCAGCGCCGCCGCCTTCGCACCGTCTATTGGGACACCCGAAACCGTGACCTTGCGGCGGCGGGGATCGCCCTCCGCATCCGCGATCTGGGCGGATCCCGCGTGCAGACCGTGAAGGCGGCCCGGGACTCGGCCAGCGCGTTGGTGGATGTGCTGGAGGACGAGCAGCCCATCGCCTCCGAGCGGCCCAACCCCGAACGGATCCGGGATGCGACGCTGCGCGAGGCCGTGTCGCGCACCGTCGGCCGCCGCCGCCTGAAACCGATCTACGAAACGGACATCGACCGGAGGGAATGGCGGATCGAGCCCGCGGACGGGTGCGTCCTGAGCGTCGCCGCCGACATCGGCACGGTGCGCGCGGCAGACCGTGAGGCACCGCTGTGCGAGCTGGAGATCGAGGTCAGGGAAGGTAGCGCCGCCGCAGTCTTCGATTTTGCCCGTGAGGTGCTGGACACTCTTCCTGTTCGTCTTGAGACCCGGACCCCGGGGGCAGGGGTTTTTGTGCGGGCCCGCGGGTCGGATCGGGCGGCGCGGCGGGCTCCGGCCCCCGCCCGCCTGCCCCGTCTTGCGGCCGGCATGACGGTCGAGGAGGGATTGCAGGCTGCCCTGCGATCCTGTCTTCGCCAGATCGCCGTCAACATCCTGGCCTGTGCCGAGGACACGGCTCCCGAGGGTCCGCACCAGTTGCGCATCGGCTTGCGCCGCCTGCGGTCGGTCCTGCGCATCTTCCGGACGCTTTGCAGCGGGGAGACTGCCCAACTCCTCGCCAACGAGGCTGCATGGCTCGCAGCGGAAGCGGGACCTGCGCGCGACGTTCATGTTTTCGGCGCGGAAATCGTCAGTCCTGCCCGGCTTCTCGATCCGGAGGGGGGCGCGTCCCGGACCGGGTACGACCGCCTCGAGGCAGCCCGTGCGGCGGGCATGGAGCGTGCCGCATCCCGTCTGGCGTCTGCCCTCGACGATCCCCGTGCCCGATCCCTCATCCTGAATCTCGGTGTCTATGCCGAGGGGAAGGGCTGGCGGAAGGACGTGCCGGCCATCCGCGATGTCGAGGGGGTGTGTGCCGCCGATCTCGCGCACTTCGCCTCCGGCGCGCTTCAGCGGCTGTGGCGGAAGGTGGAAAAGCGCGCCCGGGACATCGACGCGCTGGATGAGACACAGCGGCATGAATTGCGCAAGTCACTGAAAAAACTGCGCTACGGCGCAGAGCTTTTCGCACCCCTCTTTCCGCGCAAGCGCGTCAGGCACTGGATCAAGGCGCTCAAGACCTTGCAGGACGTCTTCGGCTACCTGAACGACGTCGCGGTCGCACGCAGCCTGCTGGCCGAACTGGCGCCGCCTGACGGGGAGGACCGGACGGTTGCCCGGGTGCATGGCCTGATCCTGGGCGTTCATGCAGCGCGCGCGGACGCCGCATGGGCCGATGCGAAATCGCGCTGGCAGGCACTCGCCGGGACGCGCCCTTTCTGGGATTGAGGGCGCATGCGGGGCGTGCTACCTCGCTTGCATGACCCGGACATCGCCCGACGCGCCCTCAACCGCCCATGTCCTCGACCGCCTCTTCGAGACGATAGAGACGCGGCGCACCGCTGATCCGGCCACCAGCCATACCGCCCGCCAGCTTTCCCGGGGTACGCTGAAGTGCGCGGAGAAATTCGGCGAGGAGGCAATCGAGACGGTGATCGCCGCGGCCGCGCAGGGCCGCGATGCGCTCGTCTCGGAATCGGCCGACACGCTGTACCATCTTCTAGTGTTGTGGGCTTCGGCCGGAGTGACGCCCGCGGAGGTGTGGGCGGAACTCTCCCGCCGGGAAGGCGTCTCGGGCATAGCGGAGAAGGCTGCGCGCGGCAAGGCCTGAGCGCGGCAGGGACAATCAGGGGGCAAGGCCATGGCTTACGACGAAAACAACATCTTCGCCCGGATCATCCGGGGCGAGATTCCGTGCAACAAGGTGTGCGAAAGCGCGCACACGCTGGCTTTCGCCGACATCAACCCGCAAGCTCCCGTGCACGTGCTGGTCATACCGAAGGGGCACTACCTGAATCACGAGGACTTTGCCGCCCGCGCCAGCGATGCCGAGATCGCCGACTTCCACCGCACCGTCCTGAACGCGGCGCGCGAGACGGGCGTGGCTGAGGAAAAGGGCGGCAACGGTTATCGCCTGATTACCAACTCCGGATCAGATGCGCATCAGGAGGTTCCGCACTACCACGTGCACATCGTGGGCGGCGCGCCGGTCGGGCGCATGCTCCAGCGCCGCAGCGACAGAAACTGAGCCCGGGGCCCTACCCGGTACGACGGAACGGGCTTGCGCGTGTGTCCCTGCGCGCATCGTCCGGCCGCGGAACGTCTGCCGCGCGATCCCAGGCCAGTACCCGCATGGGCGCGGACCGGCCCCGGACCTCGATGCTGTGTTCATGAGATCCGGTGCCGGCGATGCCTGCGGACGCAGCCACTTCGGAGCTGAGAACGACTTCCGCGGCCAGTTCCTTCGTCAGGGCCTCCAGCCTGCTCGCGATGTTGACCGTATCGCCCACCGCGGTCAGCGCCCGCGCGCGGCCATACCCCATGCGTCCCAGCACGACCGGGCCATTGTGCAGGCCGATGCCCATGCGAAGCGGCTGCGGCAGCGTATCGCCGAGGCGCGCGTTCAGCGCATCGAGCGCCTCCGCCATGGCCTGTACCGCCCGGACGGCGGAGCGCGCGCCCTCTTCCGGCGTGCCGTCGATACCGAAGAGCGCCATGACGCCGTCGCCGATGAACTTGTCGATATGTCCGCCTTCGCGCTCGATCGCTGCGCCGGTCGCCGCGGCAAAGGCGTTGATCAGGAACACCACGTCATAGGGTAGCCGCGTTTCTGCGAGGCTCGTGAACCCCCGCAGGTCGGCGAACAGGACGGTGAGCACGCGCTCAACCCCGTCTCCGCGGGGTCCTCCGGTCCATGCGTCGCGTGGCGTCGCGTCGGGCGGCAGCAGAGGCAGCACACTCACCTCGCCCCGGGGCCGCAGCTGGCACGCAAGGCGGACGTCGGTGTCCGCGCCGATGCGGTGCAGGACAGCGGCTTCGCCGGCGTCCGGCGGCGGCAGGGGATCGCTCGACCGCAAGACGCGCACGCGGCATGTCGAGCAACGCCCCCGGCCGCCGCAAACCCCGGCATGCGGTACGCCGGCGATTCTGCTTGCCTCCAGGATGGTATGTCCGGCGGGCACGCGAACGGTACGGCCGCCGCCATACCGGACCACGAGACGCCTGCGCCGGGTGTCGGCCAGCGCCCGGATCGCGCGCGCGGCGATGAGGATGCAAAGCAATCCGCCATAGGCCAGCAGCAAGGTCTCGGTGGTGTCATAGACCCAGCGCGTCGCCTCGGGCCCCGGCCATCCCAGCTCCGAGTAGAACCGCGTGCGCCAGCCGACGTTGTCGTGCAGGCGGGTCACCTCCCGTGCCGCAGAAAGGAAGCCGGAGAGCGCGACCGTTGGCAGCAGCACAGCAGCCATGAGAAGGCCGCCCTTCGCCCGGTCATACCAGGCGCGCAGCCGCAGCCACAGATGCAGCCCGATGCAGCCGTGCGCCCAGGCGACCACCAGGGCGGCGCTGTTCAGAACGGCATAGCGGGGATCGTCGATCCAGATCGCGATCAGCACATAGGGATAACTGGGCTCGATGCCCCACACCGTCGCGGCCCCGCCGGTGCCGACCGCATGCAGGACGATGAGGGGCGGTATGGCCAGGCCCAGAAGGATCTGGGCGGCTTCGGCGCGGCCGATCCGGAAGCCCCGTCTGCGCCACAGGGCCCGGAGGACCAGCACGAGATGCAGGAGGAACGCGCCATAGAGGAGGGCGTTGACCGGCGGCGACCGCCAGACCGCGCGGAAGACCTCCCCCGTCGCGGTCAGGGCCGGTAGCGAAACCAGCCCTACCGCATGATTGAGGAAATGCGTGATCACATAGGCAAAGAGAACGAGGCCGGAGCCGATCCGGAGCCCGCGCAGCGTGCGCTCGTCCAGCCGGACGCTCATGTGAGCGGATGCCTCACCGGGCGGCCTCAGGTCTTCGCCAGGCCGTTGGCGCGGGCGAGATCGGCCAGCGAGGTCTCGGGACGTGCGCCGATGTGCTGGATCACTTCTGCCGCGGCGAGGCTGCCGAGCCGACCGCAGTCGGCCAGTCCGGCCCCGCGCGTGAGGCCGTGGAGAAAACCGGCTGCATAGAGGTCGCCGGCCCCGGTGGTGTCGACGACACGGGCGACGGGGCTCGCGTCGATGACGTGAACCTCGTCTCCGGAGAGAACCACCGAGCCCTTCTCCGAGCGCGTCAGCGCCACGATTTCCGCATGTCCGCGAACCTTCTGAAGCGCGGCGTCGAAGCTGCCGACCTGATAGAGAGAGAGGATCTCCGCCTCGTTGGCGAACAGCACGTCGACGTCGCCTGCGATGAGGTCGAGGAACTCCGCCCGGTGCCGGTCGACGCAGAACGCGTCCGACAGGGTGAAGGCAACCCGCCGTCCCGCCGACTTCGCGGCGGCGATCGCCTTGCGCATCGCGGCCTTCGCGTCGTGGGGATCCCAGAGGTAGCCCTCCAGATAGGTGACCTGGGCCGCGCCGATCTGCGCCTCGGAAATGTCCTGTGGACCAAGCTCGACGCTGACGCCAAGGAAGGTGCACATGGTGCGCTGGGCGTCCGGCGTCACGAAGACAAGACAGCGGGCGGTGGCCGGTTCGCCGCCCGGCGGCGCCATCGGCGTCGCGAAGCGTACGCCGAGCGCGCCGATGTCGTGCGCGAAGATGCTGCCGAGCTGGTCGTCGCGGACCTTCCCCACGAAAGCCGCACTGCCGCCGAAGGATGCCAGGCCCGCGATGGTGTTGGCCGCCGATCCGCCCGACTTTTCCGTTCCCGGGCCCATCGCGGCATAAAGAGCCTTGGCCTGGTCGGCATCGATCAGGGTCATCGCGCCCTTCGCAAGACCGTGGCGGTCGAGGAATGCGTCGTCGGCATGGGCGATGACATCGACGATGGCGTTGCCGACGCCGATCACGTCCACGGCGGCGGTTGGATCGCTGGCAGGCATGGATACTCCTTCGTGCAGTTGTCGCAAGCGGACCCGCGCCCGGCGCGGGAATGGATCGTGCGCATTGAAGCCGCTTTTCCCGCCGGGAGTTAACCCCTATCTGGGGCGGGTGGCCAGCGCGAAGCGGCCGCGTCCGGCCATCCGAAGCGAGATCCCGACATGCTGACAGCCTTTTCCCGTGCCTTCGCCCAGATGACGGACCCGGCCTTTCGCGGCGTCCTCTGGCGGGCGCTGGCGCTCACGGTCGGGCTGCTCGTGGCGCTTGGCGCCGCCGCGAGATGGGCCATCGGCCTGATTCCGGCCACGGGGTATGGCTGGCTCGACAGCGGCATCGACATTCTGGCAGGCGCGGGCGCCGTACTGGGCCTAGCGGTCCTGCTGCTGCCGGTCGCATCCCTTTTCGCCGGCCTGTTTCTGGACGAGGTCGCCGACGCGGTCGAACGGCGGCACTACCCGTCGGTCATACCGGGCCGGCCCCAGGGAGTGGTCGAGGGAATCCTGACCGGACTGACCTTTCTGGGGGCCATGGTGCTCCTGAACCTGCTGGTTCTACCGGTCTATCTCGTTTTCGCGCCGATCGCGCCGGTTCTGTTCTACCTGGTCAATGGATGGCTCGTTGGGCGGGAGTTCTTCGAGCTTGCCGCCCTGCGCCACCAGTCCCCGGCGGAGGCGAAGGCCCTGCGTCTGCGCTACCGCGGGCGAATCCTCGCTGCGGGTGTGGTGCTTGCGTTCCTTTTGACAATCCCCCTCGTGAATCTGATCATTCCCCTGTTCGCGACCGCGGTGATGGTGCATGTCTACTGGTCGGTGCGGCTGCGGCAGGACGCGCAGCGGCATACGCGGTAGGGCCGGTCTGCCTCGCCAGGGGACGCGCGCGCTCTAAGTGACGGGTACGCCGACGGAATGCCGGTCGGCTGTGCGTTAAATCGGCGTGATGTCTCGGGAGAACGGAATGCACGCGATGGTGTCGTCTCGAAAGGCGGGTGCGCCGGCATGGGCGGCCTGCCTGTTTCTCGCTGCCGTCGCTGCGTGGGGCACGCCTGCGGGCGCGCAGTCCGGGGGCCGCGTGGTGCCGGTCAACGTGGCCGATGCAGCGCCGCGTTCGGTCGACACCGTCGTCGATGTGGTCGGCACGCTGCTCGCCAACGAGACGGTGATCATCCGTCCGGAGATCGCCGGACGCGTCACCGCCATCGATTTCGAGGAAGGCCAGCGCGTCGAGAAGGGCGCGTTGCTCGTCACGCTCGACGATTCCATCTACGCCGCGGAACTTGCGCAGGAGGAAGCTGCTCTCCAGCTCTCCCAGCGCACGTTCGCCCGGGCGCGCGAGTTGCTGCAGCGGGGCGCGGGCACCGCGCGATCGCGCGACGAGGCGATCTCCCAGCTCGAAGTGGACCGGGCCGGCGTGGAGCTTGCGAAGGCGCGGCTTGAGAAGACCCGGCTGCGTGCGCCTTTCGAAGGGATCATCGGCCTGCGCCGCGTCAGCGTCGGCGCCTATGTGACGCCCGGTCAGGATCTCGTCGACATCGCCGACATCGACCCGATCAAGGTCGAGTTCCGCGTGCCCGAACGCTACTCAGCCCAGTTGCGTGAGGGGTTGCGCGTCGAAATCATCGTCGATGCGGTAGAGGGGCAGACCTTCAGCGGCATCGTTTATGCGCTATCACCCGTGGCGGACATCGAGGGCCGCTCCATCGCCATGCGCGCCCGCATCCCCAATGCAGACGCGAAGCTGCGCCCGGGCCTCTTCAGCCGTGTGCGCCTCGTGCTCGATACGCGCGACAATGTCGTCAGCGTGCCGGAACAATCGATCGTCACCCGCGCCGACGGGCGCTACGTCTACCGCGTGAAGGCCGACGAGACGGTCGAGTTCGTCAAGGTCCGCCTCGGCGTGCGTGAGCCGGGCTGGGTCGAGATCGTCGAGGGCATCGCGCCGGGCGATACGGTCGTCACGGCCGGGCAGCTCAAGTTGCGGCCGGGCGACAAGGTTCGCGCGTCGAGGAGCGCGCCGGGAGCGACGGGCGGGGATTCGGGCGGACCGACGGTGATCGACGGCCAGGGCCAGCGCGGTCAACCCGGAGAGGGCGCGAAGCCCGTTTCGGACACGGGTGGTGCGGGCACCGCGGCTGCCGCGACCGCCCGCCAGGGAGGCTGACCGATGCAGATATCGGAGCTCAGCATCCGCCGTCCCGTTCTTGCGACGGTGATGAGTCTTGCCGTCGTGCTCATCGGCCTCGTTTCCTACGAGCGGCTGTCGGTGCGCGAATACCCGAACATCGACCCGCCGGTCGTCAATGTCCGCACGAACTATCCGGGGGCGTCGGCCTCGATCATCGAGAGCCAGGTGACGCAGGTCCTTGAGGAATCCCTCGCCGGGATCGAGGGGATCGACTATCTGACGTCGACCAGCCGGCAGGAAAGTTCTCAGATCACGGTCAACTTCAACCTCGACCGTGACCCGGAGGCGGCGGCAGCCGACGTGCGCGACCGCGTAAGCCGGGTGCGCGGCCGGTTGCCGGACGAGGTGAGCGAGCCGGTGATCCAGAAGGCGGAAGCGGACGCTCAGGCAATGCTCTACATGGCCCTGTCGAGCGACAGGGCGACGCCGCTGGAAATCTCCGACTATGCGGACCGGTATATCACCGACCAGCTTCAGATCGTGCCTGGCGTGGCCGAGGTGCGCATCTTCGGACAGCGCCGCTATGCCATGCGGTTGTGGCTCGATCCGGAACGGCTCGCAGCAAACAGCCTGACGGTGCAGGAGGTCGAAGCTGCCCTGCGCCGACAGAACGTCGAGATTCCGGCGGGTCGCATCGAAAGCCGGCAGCGGGAGTTCTCGGTCCTGTCCGAGACCGACCTGCGCACGCCGGAAGAGTTCAACGAACTGATCATATCGGAGGCGAACGGGTATCTCGTGCGGCTGCGCGATGTCGGCCGCGCCGAACTCGGGCCCGCGGATGAACGGCGCATCTCCCGGTTCAACGGGGCCACCTCCGTCACGCTCGGCATCGTCAAGCAGGCTACCGCCAATCCCCTGGACGTGTCGACCGGCGTCCGCGAGCGCCTTCCCGCGATCCAGGACAGCCTGCCGGAGGGATGGAACCTGGACATCGGCTACGACAAGTCCGTGTTCATCTCCGAATCGATCAAGAATGTCTACATGACGATCGCAGAGGCGGTCGTTCTTGTGGTCCTCATCATCTTCTTCTTCCTGCGGTCTCTGCGCGCGACGCTGATCCCCCTCGTCACCATCCCCGTGTCGCTGGTGGGCGCCTTTGCGCTGATGTACCTGTTCGGCTTCTCGATCAACACGTTGACGCTGCTGTCGCTGGTCCTCGCCATCGGTCTGGTCGTCGACGACGCGATCGTCATGCTGGAGAACATCTACCGCCACCTGGAGATGGGGAAATCGCCTTTCCAGGCGGCGATCGACGGCGCGCGCGAGATCACCTTCGCGGTCATGGCGATGACCATCACGCTGGCGGCCGTCTATGTCCCGATCGGATTCATGGAGGGAAAGACCGGGCGCCTGTTCACCGAATTCGCCTGGGCGCTGGCGGGCGCGGTGCTGATCTCGGGATTCGTTGCGCTGACGCTTTCGCCGATGATGTGTTCGAAGCTGCTGAAGCAGGATCCCTCGAAGGTCCGGCACAACTGGCTGTACAACGTGATCGAGCGGTTCCTGCGCGCGCTCAATAGCGGCTACCGGTCGGTACTCGGTGTTTCACTCGCCGCCCCGCTGCTCGTGGTCCTGGTCGGCCTCGGCGTCGCTGGCGCCGGGGGCTGGCTCTTCACGCTGCTGAAGTCGGAGCTTGCGCCCTACGAGGACCAGGGAACCATCGTCGCGATCGTCTCTGGACCGGAGGGCGCAACGGTCGAATACATGGACCGCTATGTCCAGCAACTCGAGGCAATCTATACGACGCCGCCCGAGGCGGATCGCTATGTCTCGATCATCGGTTTTCCGGTTCTGTCGCGCGGCATCGGCTTCCTCAATCTCCAGCCCTGGGGCGAGCGGGAGCGCACGGCGCAGGAGATTGCCGGCGAGTTGCGCGGCAAGATGTTCGCGGTGCCGGGTGTGAACGCCTTTCCGACGACGCCGCCGCCGCTCGGCCAAAGCACGCGGTCCAAGCCGGTGGAGATCGTGGTCCTGACGTCGCGTCCCTATGACGAGCTCGCGGAGGCCGTCGACCGCATTCTCGGCGAGGCGCGCAAGCTGGGCATCCTCGACAATCTCGACAGCGACCTTGCCCTCGACGCCCCGCAGATCAAGGTCGACCTGGACCGGCCCAAGGCGGCGGCGCTCGGCATTTCCGTCGATACGGTCGGCCGGACCATGGAGACGATGCTGGCAGGCCGCCAGGTCACCCGGTTCAAGCGTGACGGCAAACAATACGACGTGATCGTCCAGATGGAGGACGTCGACCGGTCCAACCCCGACGACCTGCGCCGCCTCTATGTGCGTTCGGGTATGGGAGAGATGGTGCCGCTGTCCAATCTCGTCCGGCTGGAAGAAACGGTCGCCCCCCGCGAACTCAACCATTTCAACAAGCTGCGTGCAGCGACTGTCTCCGCGAACCTCGCGCCCGGGGTCAGCCTGGGCGAGGGCCTTGCTGCGCTGGAACGGATCGCGCGCGACACCATTCCCGGCACCATGCAGATCGATTATTCCGGTACGACCCGCGACTTCCTGACGTCGAGCGGTGCGATCTACCTGACCTTCGTGCTCGCGCTGATCTTCATCTACCTGGTTCTGTCGGCGCAGTTCGAAAGCTTCATCGACCCGTTCATCATCATGCTCACCGTTCCCCTGTCGATGACCGGGGGACTTCTTGCGCTCTACCTGACAGGGTCCACGCTCAACATCTACAGCCAGGTGGGCCTTGTTACGCTGATCGGGATCATCACGAAGCACGGCATCCTGATCGTCGAGTTCGCCAATCAGATCCGCGAGCAGGGCGCGCGCGTGCGCGAAGCGGTGATCGAGGCGTCGGTCCTGCGTCTGCGGCCGATACTGATGACCACAGGCGCGATGGTCCTGGGGGCCGTGCCGCTTGCCATCTCTACCGGTGCGGGCGCCCAGTCGCGCCAGGACATCGGCCTGGTGATCGTGGGCGGCATGATCGTCGGAACGTTGTTCACGCTGTTCGTGATCCCGGCGGTGTACACGCTGATCCGCAGGGAGCGGCCGGAGGCGGCGGCCCGCGCGCAGCGCGGCGTCCCTGCGCCTGCCGAATAGAGGCAACATGAGAAACGGGCGGAACCTTCTGGTTCCGCCCGCCGCATGTGCCCGGTTCGGGGGATGAGCCGGGCTTATTTGCTGATGCGCAGGCTGGCGAGGTCCGCCCCGATCTTCTTGAAGGCCGAGGACAGCGCGACGCTGCCCTGGGCGTCGAAGAAGTGGGCAGGGTCGGATGCGCACGGCTTGAAGAGGGTGTCCTTGACCGATCCGTTCATGTCGAACGCGACGACATAGAGCCGGATGCCCTCTCCGCCAACGTCCTTGCCGGCGTTCTTCACGTTCGTGCACAGCTTGGCGAGACGCTTGTCCATGGCGCGCTTGATATCGGACTCGCCCTCGGGTCCGGTCAGGCGATCCTCATCTGCAAAGCCATAGGAGTTGTAGCGCCGCTCGCGAGTCCAGTTCTCGCCATCGGTGAGCAGGACGATGGCCTTCTGCCAGCGCACACCCTTGTCGTCGACGTGGCCATAGGGCAGGGCTGCGTCGAACGGCGGTTGCGGATCGAGCATGCGCCAGCCCCAGGCGAGGCCTTCGGGGATATTGGTCGAGGTCGTGTAGGTGAGCGCGTCGATGTCTTCCTCGAGCGCATCGCGGCTGCTGACCAGGGGCGTCACGGGGATGCCGCAGTTGAGGTTCGGTCCTTCGTCGTCGGCCACATCCTGAACCTTGGGATCGTTCTGGTAGTACTTGTTCAGGTAGGCAAGGCGATCGAGGCTGCCGGACGGCACCTTCGGTCCGTTGCCGGTCCCGAACTCGTTCTTGTCTGTCATCCAGCTTGGATAACCCCCGCTGCCACCGTCGGCGTGAAACGACGGCACGAACAGCGTGTCGGGATCGCCGGCATCGGGAACGGTGACGGTGATGTCGAGATCGCGGATCTCGCCCTCGGCATCCTGGACCGGGCGGGATTCGACGCATCCCCGCCACTCCAGCCCGACCTGCTTGTAGAGCCAGAGGTGGTCGTTGCGAACCGCCTCATAGTCGCAGCCCTTGGCGTCCTTGTGGGAGCACGGCACATACTTGCCGCCTTTCACGAGCCGATCGCCGTTGTTCTTCGTGCCGAATTCGAAGGGGTCGGGGGAGTATTCGGAATCGTACTCCCGTGCCGTCCGGTAGTTTACGCCGCCGTTGCCGTTGCGTTCGACATAGCGATGGTCGTCGATGTTCCAGCCGTTGTAGCGTGCGTTTCCCGTCACATCGATCCAGGCCCAGTCCGCGCCGGTATAGTGGCTGAGGATGGTGGCATCCTGGGCGGCGCGGTCCCAAGCATCGACGGCAAGGGGATCGACGCCGTCGTCGACGGAGAAATCAAGGCTCTCGCCGCGCCAGTCGGGGCGCGTCGCCTTGATGTTGACCATGTCCGCGAAGGGAACGAGAGCGATCCTCAGGCGGTCGGACGTGCGGTCGCTGCCGTAGAGCGTTTGCAGCAGATCCTTTGCCGCCGCCTTCATCGCGGTCATGCGGGTGCCCTTCATCGAGTAGGTCGCGTCGAGCACCATGGCGATCTCGAGGCCCTGGACCTTGCGCGTGAATTCGGCCTCGGCATAAACCTCGATCTCGTTCACGTTGAAGAGGCCCATGACCGCCGTGGAGACCTTGCCGCGCGCGGACAGCTGCAGCACCTCGTCCGTTTTCTGCAGAATCTGAACAACGGGGGTGCTGGAAAAGACCCCGCTATCGGGAAGGTTCCGTTCGAGGAAGTTCTGCGCGATCGACTGGACGGTCTGGTCCGGTTCGCTCAGTTGCTTGACCGCGGCAAGACCCGCCGCGTCGAGCGCGTTCGCCAGTCCGGACTGTCCGGTCGAGATCCGCGCATAGTCGAACGTTGCGCCGACGGCTGCCACGACGGGCACCAGTGTCAGTCCCATGACCAGGGCCAGCGCACCGCGATCGGCGCATGCGAACGACCGCATCCGATCACGCAGAGGCCCATGCTTTCCGGGAGATTTCCGTGAATTCCCGCTTGCCACGTTGATCATACGCAACCCCTCCACGCTACAGAACCGGAATGGCGCAAGACACTGCGTCCCCCGGTTGAACTCCGGCAAAGTCCCTAATCGCCATCATAGGTGGCAAATCTGCCGGTTCACAAAATTGGTGCGCGAAAGCTAAACGAAATATAAATGCGACTAGTTAATTCTCCTGCACTTCGCCTCTTTTGCAGGCTATTTTGCAGACCTATTTAGGTAAACCGGTTAATGGGGTCAGTTGTATTCTTAAAGGCAGAATTTTAGAAAATTGATCCGCTTTCACGGGCTTGTTGCGCCGCTCTGGAAACGGCTGCGGGACTGAGGCAGTGTTGGGGCATGGCAGAGAACGTGTCGACGTCCGATCCTGGCCTGTCCGGCGCTTCCGCGATCACCCGCGGCGTCGCGCGCTATTTCTGGCAGGCCGGCTGGTCCTGTGTGCGGGAAGTGGCACTGCCGAACGGACGGCGCGCCGATCTTATTGCGCTCTCCCGGCGCGGGGAGATCGCGCTTGTCGAGGTGAAGAGCGGATTGCCCGATTTCCGGTCCGACATGAAATGGACCGAGTACCTGGACTTCTGCGATGTGTTCGACTTCGCGGTCGACAGCGCGTTCCCGCTCGACTGTCTGCCGGCGGACGTCGGTGTGCTCGTTGCGGACCCCTATGGCGCGGAGCGGGTGCGTTCCGGCCCCCGCACGGCGTTGCCGCCCGCACGCCGCAAGGCGATGGTGCAGCGCCTGGCCCGGACAGCCGCCGACCGGCTCATGCTGCTGGCCGATCCCGACTTCGTGCCGGAACACGGTCTCTAGAGAGGTTCAGCGCGGGCTTCGCTTGGCGAGAATGCGTTGCAGCGTGCGCCGGTGCATGTTGAGGCGGCGCGCGGTCTCCGAGACATTTCGGCCGCACAATTCGTAGACGCGCTGAATGTGCTCCCACCGCACCCGGTCAGCCGACATGGGGTTCTCAGGCGGCTCCGGCAGGTCGTCGGCGGTCGCGCGCAGGGCTGCATCGACCTCGTCCGCGTCTGCAGGTTTCGCAAGATAGTCGACAGCACCATGCTTCACGGCCCACACCGCGGTCGTGATGTTGCCATAGCCTGTCAGCATCACGATACGCGCGTCGCTTCGCCGCTCGCGAAGTTCGGCGACCAGATCGAGTCCGTTGCCGTCCTCGAGCCGCATGTCGACGACGGCGAAACGTGGCGGATCGCCAGCGATGAGGCCGCGCGCCTCCGCGAGGCTTCCCGCAGGCATTACGGAATAGCCACGCCGCTCCATGGCCCTTGCGAGCCGGTTGAGCAGCGGCTGATCGTCGTCGACCAGAAGCAGGCGCATATCCCGTTTCACGCCCGGCTCCGGGACAGGCTCGCGTCCAGTGTGCGTCGCGGCCGCTTCCTTGGAAAGAAACTCCGTCATGTTACCGATCCGTCAGGACCACCACCGGTGGTCGTCAACCTCAGCAGATCTCAATTTAGACCTGCTCCAGAAAAGGGCAACCATGGCGCCACCCCGCCCCGATCCCTGCGGGGCGTTCGTGAAGCTTACCCGTGCGCCCGTCCGCTCCAGCAAGGTCTTGGCGATGAAGATGCCGAGCCCCAACCCTTCCCGCATGTCGTCGCGCCGCCCCCTGGGCCGGGACGTCAAGTATGGTTCTCCCAGTTTCTGCAACACGTCCGGTGCGAAGCCCGGCCCGTCGTCCCTCACGCGGATCGCAAGGCCGGCATTGTCCCAGCGTGCCTCCACGATCACGCGCGAGCTGGCAAAGGCGACAGCGTTTTCCACGATGTTGCCCAGGGCATGGATCAACTCGGGCCGCCGGTCGAGCACCGGCGCCTGTGCGCGCTTCGGGTCCACGCGCTCACCGTCGGCGTAATAGCGCAGCTCGAGCACGATGCCAGGTGCCCGGTATGGCGCGACCGCTTCCTCCAGAAGCACCGGCACAGGGAGCCGTGCGAAGGCGCCCGCGCCCTCCCCGCTGCCTTCCGGTTGCCGCGCCAGTCTGGCCAGGATGTCGCGGCAGCGGGCCGCCTGCTGCCCGATGAGCTGGACATCCTCCGCCAGCGGGTCGTCCGGGGGAACCTCGCGTGCAAGCTCCCGCGCCGCGACCGTGATCGTGGAGAGCGGCGTGCCCAGTTCGTGCGCCGCCGCGGCCGCCAGTCCGCCCAGCGCGGCCAGCCGCTGCTCCCGTGCGAGTGCCATTTGAAGTGTCGCGAGCGCGTCCGCCATGCGCATCTGCTCCCGCGCCAGGCGCGACGCATAGAGCGAGGTGAACGCCAGGCTGACGATCAGCGCCGCCCAGACCCCGGCGACGTAGATGTCCGGCACGTCGAGCGGCGGGCCGTGCCAGGGCAGCGGCCGGTGCACCACAGCCAGGGCGCTGATGGCGATTGCCGCCAGCGCACCGAGAACCGCCGTCGCCCGTGCGCTGAGGATCGATGCGGATACGGTCACGGGCGCAAGAAACAGCAGCGCGAACGGATTGGTCAGGCCGCCGGTGAGGTAGAGCAGGCAGGCAAGCTGCAGAAGATCGAAGGCAAAGGAGACCGTGGCCTCACCGTCGGTCAGGCGGCGTGTGACGGGCGTCCATAGCCGGACCGTCAGATTGACCCAGACGGCTGCGCCGATGACGGCGAGGCACGCCTCGAGCGGCAGGTCGAAGCCGAGGCCGTAGCGGACGCCCAGGACCGCGGCAAGCTGGCCGCCGATCGCGATCCAGCGCAGCAGGATCAGCGTGTGATGGCGTACGCCGCGCTCACCGGGCCGTGCGACCGGGAGAGCGGGTTGGGGAGGCCCCGCTTCCGCCGTCATCGCATGCCGCCCCTGCGGGCTCTCGCCTTTACCGCGCTCATGGTCCATATGTGGCGCATGAGCCCTCTCCCGTCACCCTGCAAGGCACAGGAATCCCCCGTTCCGGCGATCCGTGTCGAGAATCTTGCCAAGCGGTTCAAGGCCGTCACTGCCGTGGACGGGGTTTCCTTCGACCTTGGGCGCGGGGAAACGCTGGCGCTTCTGGGCGGCAATGGCGCGGGGAAGACGACAACGATCTCCATGCTGTTGGGGCTGATCGTCCCGAGCGCCGGCAGGATCGAGGTGCTGGGCCACGACATGGCCGCCGCGCGTCATCTCGCGCTGGCGCGGGTGAACTTCCAGAGCCCCTACGTCGATCTTCCGCGACGGCTCACGGTGCGCCAGAACCTGGCTGTCTACGCCCGGCTCTATGGCGTGCGCGATCCGGAAGGGCGCATCGCGGAACTGGCGCGCGACCTCGATCTCATCGCGTTCCTGGACCGGCCTTCGGGACAGCTTTCAGCCGGCCAGAAGACCCGGGTCGGGCTCGCGAAGGCCCTGATCAACACGCCGGAGGTCCTGCTGCTCGACGAGCCGACGGCCTCCCTGGACCCGGATACGGCCGACTGGGTGCGGTCCTACCTCGAGCGCTACCGCGAGACGGCCGGTGCGGCGATCCTGCTTGCCTCGCACAACATGCATGAGGTCGAGCGCCTCGCAGACCGCGTGCTCATGATGAAGGGCGGCCGAGTCGTCGATCGCGGCACGCCTGCCGAGCTGATCGCGCGGTATGGCCGCAAGACAATGGAGGAGGTCTTCCTGGCGATCGCCCGGGGCGAGCCGATGCCACCCCTGCCGGCCGAACCGTCCGCGGGCGATGGCCCTACCGGCAGGAAGGCCGCGGTATGACCGGATCGCCGTTGCTTCCGCAGGCCGGAGCGGCTGCCAGCGCGCGCCGTATCGGTGCGATGGTGGCGCGCTACTGGTATCTGCTGCGCGGCTCGGGCCCGAGGATCCTGGAGCTTGTCTACTGGCCGACGGTGATGATGCTGCTCTGGGGCTTCGTGCAAAGCTTCATGACGACACAGTCGGGGTTCTTCGCGCAGGCGGCGGGTGTCCTGATCGCCGGGGTCATGCTGTGGGATATCGTCTTTCGCGGCCAGTTGGGCGTCTCCCTCTCCTTCTTCGAGGAGTTGTGGTCGCGCAATGTCGGCCACCTCATGGTCTCGCCGCTGCGCACGGGCGAATGGATCGCCGCGCTGCTGGTGATGAGCGCGGTGCGCACCACGCTCGGCCTCGTGCCTGCCAGCCTGCTGGCGATCTGGTTCTTCGACTTCTCGATCTACGGCCTGGGGCCGGTGCTCGGCTTGTTCTTCGCGAACCTGATTGCCTTCGGATGGGCGGTCGGGCTGTTCGTCTCGGGCCTCGTGCTGCGGTATGGCCAGGGGGCCGAAAGCCTGGCCTGGGCGCTCATCTTCGCGGTCGCCCCGTTTGCGGCCGTCTACTACCCTGTCTCCACCCTGCCCGTCTGGCTGCAACCGGTCGCAGCCATGTTGCCGCCGGCCCATGTCTTCGAAGGCATGCGTGCCGTCCTGATCGACGAAACGATCCGATGGGACCATTTGACATATGCCGCCGCGCTGAACTTGCTGTATCTCACAGCGGGAACGCTGGCGTTCATGGCATTTTTCCGCCGTGCCCGGGAGCATGGCATGATCCTGCAACTGGGCGAGTAGGGCCGGTCAGGCCGGTCATTGTCCCCCGTAACGGAGTGGAGTATGCGCAGGACGGCTCTCTATTACATCATCGCAGCGCTGCTTGTCGTCGGTGCGGCGATTGCGGCCCTACCCGGCCTGCGCGGCCTGGTGTTCCCGTCCGATCCGGCCAGCGGGCGAGGTGAAGCCCTGATCGGCGGACCGTTCACCCTGACCGACCATACCGGTCGGCGCGTGACCGAGACAACCTATCAGGGCAAGCTGACCCTCGTCTTCTTCGGCTTCACGTTCTGCCCCGACATCTGCCCGACCGAGCTGATGCGCGTCGGCGCCGTCCTCGATCTGCTGGGAGAGGATGCCGACGAAGTCGTGCCGCTGTTCGTCACGATCGATCCGGAGCGCGACACCGTCGAAGCGATGTCGACCTATCTGTCCTACTTCCATCCGGGCATCGTTGGCCTGACCGGGACGCCGGAGGAGATCCAGGCGGCTGCCAAGGCCTATCGCGTCTATTATGCGAAGGCGGAGGATCCGGGGTCCGAAGGCGGTTACACCATGAACCATACCGCGCTGGTCTACCTCATGGACCGCAATGGCACATATCTTCGCCATTTCAGCCAGAACGCGACGGAAGAAGACATGGCCGCCGCGATTCGCGCTGCGCTCTGAGTGCCTTCGGTCTGGGCGGTCTGCGTTCCGTTTCGCGGAAAACGCAAGGCTGCCCTGCGGAACGCGCCACATGCCGGTTCTACAAGGCTTTCCGGGGTTATCTGGCATGCGGCGTGCACACGCCGGTGTGAGACTTTTGTTGCAGTGCGAAGCGCGAGAGGCTTTGTTTAGCTGTTACGGGCTAGAAATGACGACGTTTCCGCCCGCGGGCCGGCTGAACGGCCCGGTGTGCAGATGCCGCCTGAAGGGGGCCAGGACCGATGTTGTATCATGCCTATGAACTCACCCATGCGGCGGTGACCCCGCTTCGGGCGGCGTGTCATCTGGGCCAGCAGGTCCTCCGCAACCCCTTCAACCCCGTAGCCTACACCCTTCCGGGCAAGGCGATCGCGGCCGCCTGCGACGTGATGGAGTCGACGACGCGCCGCTATGGCAAGCCGGAATGGGGGCTGGACGACACCCGGGTCGCCGGCCAGATCTGCCCTGTCGCGGAACGCGTGGTGCTGCACAAGCCTTTCTGCGACCTCCTTCATTTCCAGCGCGAGCCGAGCATCGCGGGACGCCGCCGCGATCCGAAGGTGCTGATCGTCGCGCCCATGTCCGGCCATTTCGCCACGCTGCTGCGCGGTACCGTCGAGGCAATGTTGCCGGAGCACGAGGTCTATATGACCGACTGGATCGATGCGCGCACCGTCTCCCTCATGGAGGGCGCCTTCGATCTCGACGACTACATCGACTACCTGATCGAGTTCGTCCAGTTTCTCGGCCCCGACGTGCACGTCATGGGCGTCTGCCAGCCGGGCCCGGCCGTTCTCGCCGCGACGGCGCTGATGCATCAGCACGCGCACGATCATGTGCCCGCGACGATCACCATCATGGGCGGACCGATCGATCCCCGGCAGAGCCCGACCGTTCCCAACAAGCTTGCGATCGAGCGACCGCTCTCCTGGTTCGAAAACAACGTGATCACGCGCGTTCCCTGGCCGCATCCGGGGTTCATGCGGCGCGTCTATCCCGGGTTCCTGCAGCTTTCGGGCTTCATGTCGATGAACCTCGACCGCCACATCGATGCGCATATGAAGATGTTCCAGCACCTCGTGGAGAACGACGGCGATTCCGTCGAGAAGCATCGCACCTTCTATGACGAGTATCTTTCCGTCATGGACCTGACGGCGGAGTTCTATCTTCAGACGATCCGCGACGTGTTCCAGGAATTCAAGCTGCCCCGCGGCAAGTTCGAGCATCGCGGAGAACTGGTCCGGCCCGACGCCATCACGCGGACGGCGCTGATGACGGTCGAGGGCGAAAACGACGACATTTCGGGCATCGGCCAGACGACGGCGGCGCACGACATCTGCGTGAACATTCCTGCCGACCGCAGGATCGACTACCTGCAGCCCAAGGTCGGGCACTACGGCGTTTTCAACGGTGCGCGTTGGCGGGCCGAGATTCAGCCGCGCGTGCGCGACTTCATCCGGACACATCGTACCGCGCTGCCGGCCTGAGGCCGTCCGGGCGATGGAGGGCAGCGCGTCCCCGTGTCCGGTCAACGCTCCATTGGAGGTGCGCGTACGGCGCCATCCTCGCGCCCGCCGGCTTACATTGCGTCTCGACGCGCGCGGCGTGCCCGTGCTGACCGCCCCACCGGGTATCGGCGCGCGCCGCATCCAGAGCTTCCTCGACACGCACCGCGACTGGCTGATCTCGCAAATGGCCGCGCAACCCGCCCCTGTACCTTTCCGGCCAGGGGCTGAGGTTCCCGTGCTCGGCATTCCGCGGCTGATCCGCCACGACGGACAGCGAGGCCGGCCTGCAGAGCTCGTGGAGGATGCGATCCTCGTCCGCGGCCCTGCAGAGAGCATTGGGGGCCGCGTCGCACGATTGCTGCGCGAGGTTGCCCGCGACCGTCTCGGCGCGGCTGCGCGCGAGCACGCCGCCGCACTGGACGCGCCGCTCTCGGAGATCCGGCTTGCCGATCCGAAAAGCCGATGGGGATCCTGCTCGTCGCGCGGCGTGGTCTCCTTCTCCTGGCGCCTTGTCCTCGCTCCCGTGCCCGTCCTGGACTATGTCGCGGCGCACGAGGTCGCGCATCTGCACGAGATGAACCATGGGCCGCGGTTCTGGGAACTGGTCGAGCGCCGCGTCCCGGACTGGAAGCGCCAGCGCAATTGGTTACGGCGCGAAGGTGCCGGGCTACACAGGTATGGCCAAGTTCCCGGCCGGGACCGCCCGCGGTAGGGACTGTCGGCGCCGGTGCTCAGGGCATGTCTTCGCGCTGGCCCGGCAGAACGGGCGGCGGAACGTTGGAGCGCTGGCGCTCTCCCTCCCGTTGCTTCGGCCCCTCCGCCTGCGGCGGCGGAACCGCACCGAGACTTTCCAGGACGCGCTGCACAATGCCCGCCACCCCACGGCCCGCCGCCTCTGCCATGGCGCCAAGGCCTTCGCCATCGTAATCGGGTACGCGGCCCGGCGCTGGGACCTGCGGGAAGCGCGCGGGAGGCAGTCCCATCAGCGCCTCGGACATGAAGTCCTTCCAGATACGGGCCGGCAAGGTGCCGCCGGTCACCTTGCGCATCGGGCTGGAATCGTCGTTCCCCACCCAGACGCCGGCGACAAGTTCCGGCGTGAAGCCGACGAACCAGGCGTCCCGGAAGTCCGAGCTGGTGCCCGTCTTGCCGGCAGCCTGCCGACCGGGAAGCCGGGCCGCGCGCCCGGTCCCCCGCTCGATCGCGCCCATCATCATGCCGGTCATGGCGGCCGCTTCCCATGCGGTCATGACCCGGCCGAGGCCCGATCCGCCCCTCCGGTAGAGCACGCGGCCGTCGCGCGTCGCAATCTGGCGGATGGTGTGCGCGATGAGGCCCTGTCCCCCGCTGGCGAAGTGCGCATAGGCCTGCGTCAGTTCGAGCAGCGAGACCTCCGAGGCGCCGAGGGCAAGCGACAGGTCATTCGTCAGCGGCGCCGTGATTCCGAGACCGCGTGCGACGCGAATGACTGCGGGCGGCCCGACCTCCGCCGCGATCTGGACCGCGATCGTGTTGATGGACCGTGCTAGGGCATCGGCGACGGTGACCGGGCCCTCGAACCTGCCGGAGTAGTTCACAGGGGCATACCGGCCATACCGGACCGGTTGGTCGATCATCGTGCTCTCGGGCGCGAAGCCTGCACGAAGTCCGGCGAGATAGACCATCGGCTTGAAGGCCGAGCCCGGCTGGCGGCGCGCCTGAACGGCGCGGTTGTACTGGCTGTCCCGGTAGGACCGCCCGCCGACCATGGCCCGCACCGCCCCGTCCGGGGTCATGGCGACGAGCGCACCCTGCTCTGCCGCTTGCCGGTCTCCCTCCGCGGTCAGAATGGTTTCAACCGCCTGTTCCGCCGCGGTCTGCAATCCGGGATCCAGCGTCGTCTCGATAACCAGGTCCTGGCCGGTGTCGCCGACGTGATTGGTCAGCTCGTCGAGCACCCAGTCCACGAAGAAGCCGGTGTCTGGCCCGCGTCCGGGGGTGCCGAGGCGGGCCGGCTGCTCGATGGCGGCCGTCATGGTCGTCCGGTCGATGAAGCCTGCGTCGTTCATGGCGGTGAGGACGACCGCGGCACGGGCGCGCGCGGCCTTGAGGTCGGCCGTCGGCGCCAGCCGGGACGGGGCCTTCAGCAGGCCCGCCAGCATCGCCGCCTGGGGCAGCGTCACCCGGCGCGCCGACACGCCGAAATAGCGCTGCGCCGCAGCCTCCACCCCATAGGCGCCTGCTCCGAAATAGGCCCGGTTCAGATAGATCGTCAGGATCTCGTCCTTGGTGAAGCGCACCTCCAGCCAGACGGACAGGATCAGCTCCTTGATCTTGCGTTCGAACGTCCGCTCGGGCGTGAGAAACAGGTTCTTGGCAAGCTGCTGGGTAATCGTGGACCCGCCCTGTACCACCCCGTCGGACCGCAGGTTGGTCCAGGCGGCCCGGGCGATTCCGATCGGATCGAAGCCGGGATGCAGATAGAAGTTGCGGTCCTCGATGGCGAGGACAGCCTGCGTCAGATGCTTGGGCAACTCGGAAACCTTCACGGCACCGCCGTGAAGCGCTCCCCGCGTGGCGACGGGCGTGCCGTCTGCTGCCCGGACCTCGACGCTTGGATTCTCGCGCGGATCGAGGAGGCGGGCGCTGTCCGGAAGATCGGCCGCATGCCAGGCGATGAAACCCGCGGCCGCGATCAGAAGCCAGAGGCCTGCGACCACCCCCCAGTAGCCCAGCCGCCAGAGGAGCGATCGCCGCGGTGCATCGTGCCCCGGCGGCCGCTTTCCGCGGCCGGTCCCGGCGCCGCTCGAAGCGGCGCGGCCCGGGCGTCCCGATCTGTGGTCCTGTCTTGCGCGTCGTGCCATGCGCCGGTCGGTCTCCGATGCGGTACCGGGGACCATATAATGATGATTCGGGTCCCAATGTGGCTTTCCCCTACGCAAAGTCTCCGTCTTGCCCGGTATCCGCAGCCGCTTTAATCGGGTGCGTATGGAAGCCCAGTTGAAAGTCCCGGTCATGAGTGCACGGCGCACGCCGCCTGAGGGCACAATCGCGTCGCGGCGTTTCCTGCGAGCCTGTGAGGCGCGGACCGCGGATCTCTTCGCCTATTGGGACCGGGTGAGAGACGGGCGCCGCATGCCGCGGCGCGCGAACATCAATCCCATGGATATCGCACAGCAGCTTCCGAACGTCCTGCTCATCGATGTGACCTCGGGGCCTGCGGGCCTCGTTTACCGGCTGATCGGCACGCACGTCCGCGCGCTGCGCGGCGGAAACGACCCCACGGGATTGCCCGTCGCCGACGAAGGCTTTGGCCAGCCGCGCGAGAACGTTGTCGAGAACTACCGTTTCGTCAGCGAGACCGGCAGCTTCCTTTACGATCCGCGGCCCTACCGGAGCAGCCGCGGCCTTGTCTGCCTGGGCGAGACCCTGTTTCTTCCCATGTCGGAAGACGGCGAGGTGGTTACCCAGATCCTGGCCTACGCCCATCGGGGTCCGTGGCAGTCGCCGTCCGCAGACGGTGCGGCCTGAGGGACCGGCGCGGCGGTACGGCTGCGGCCGGAGCAGTCCCTACCGTTGCCAGAACAGTGTCGAGAGCAGAACCAGAACGGTCACGATCTCGAGCCGGCCGAGCAGCATTCCAAGCGATAGAAGCCACTTCGCGCTGTCGGGCAGGCTGGAGAAATTGCCCGCGGGGCCGATGATATCGCCGATGCCGGGGCCCACATTGGCGACCGCCGAGACGGCGCCCGATACGGCGGTGATGAAGTCCAGACCGCAGAAGGCCAGCAGGACCGCCAGCACCGCCATGGTGAGCGCATAGAGCATGGCGAACATTGCCACGGACTCGCGCACGTCCGGATCGACGCGCTGACCGCCATACTCCACGGGAAAGACGCCGTGCGGCATGATCGTGCGGCGTAGCGCCTGGCTGACCATGGCAACCGTGATCTGCAGCCGGTACATCTTGAAGCCGCCCGTTGTAGACCCCGCGCAACCGCCCATGAACAGCAACATGAAGAACGCCACCATCGCGACCGTGCCCCAGGTGGTGAAATCGGTCGTGGCATAACCGGTCGTCGTGATGATCGAGGTTGTGTTGACGGCCACCTCGGTGAGCGCCTCGAACCAGTGGATTTCGTGGGCGAGGATGCGCCAGGCCGTCAGGACCAGCCACACGCCGCCGACCAGGATGACGAAGCCCCTGACCTGCACGTCGCGCACCAGAAGCCGCGGGTCGCGCGTGACCGCAGCGATGTAGACGTTGAACGGCAGGCTGCCCAGCAGCATGAACAGCGTCGCCGTCCAGTAGATCGGCGCGCTCTGGAAATGGCCCAGCGAGGCGTCATAGGTGGAATAGCCCGCCGTCGCGACCGTGGTCATGGCATGGTTGAGCGCATCGAAGCCGCTCATGCCCAGCACGAAATAGAGCAACGCGCACAACAGCGACATGGCGACATAGATCGCGCCGATCGTCGCCGCCAGCTGCGCCGGCCGGGGCAGGATCTTGTCGGATGTCCGGTCGGTCGATTCGAGCCGGAACAGCTGCATGCCGCCGATGCGCAGGAACGGCAGCATGACGATACCCATGGCGACGATGCCGAGGCCGCCGATCCACTGCAGCATGGATCGCCACACGAGGATGCCGGGGGGAAGCGTCTCGAGTCCCGTCAGAACCGTCGCGCCGGTGGTGGTGAGGCCGGAGATCGCCTCGAAGAACGCGTCGGCGAAATGGATCCCGAGGCCGGAAAAGAGAAAAGGCAGGGCCGCAAACACGCTGGCGGTCAGCCACGCCAGCACGGTCAGGAGAAAGCCCTGCCGCAGCGTCATCCGCCGCGGTCCCCCGTGCGAGGCGAGTATGAGCGTTCCCGACGCGAACAGCGTGAGCAGCGCGGACACGGCGAAGGATTGCCAGTCCGGGTGGTTGGACGCCAGGTCGACCAGCGCGGGCACGATCATCGCCACGCCGAGAACGCTCAGCAGATACCCGATGGCCAGCGTCACGATCCCGAAGGTCATCCCGGCATTTCCCCCGCGGCGCGGTACACGGTCTGGGGCCGCGCCGAACCGGCCTCAGACGTCCAGATTGGCGACGTTCAGCGCGTTTTCCTGGATGAACTCGCGCCGCGGCTCCACAACGTCGCCCATCAGGCGGGAGAACATCTCGTCCGCCGTGTCGATGTGGTCGACGCGCACCTGCAGAAGGGTCCGCGCGTCCGGATCCAGCGTGGTTTCCCAGAGCTGTTCCGGGTTCATCTCGCCAAGGCCCTTGTAGCGCTGGATCTGGATGCCCTTTTCGCCTGCCTCCAGTGTTGCTTCCAGCAGCGCCAGCGGCCCGTAGACCGTCGCCGAGACCGCGCCGCGCGCAAGGTGCGCCGGTTGCCCGAACACCTCGGCAAGGCCCGGGCGCAGCGCGTTGAGGCGCCGCGCCTCGACCGATTTCAGGAAGCCGAGATCGAGCACACGCACCTCCCCCACCCCGCGCACCGTCCGCGCGAAGCGATACCCCTCGCCCTCGGTGAAGCTGCCTTCCCAGCCGCGTTCGGTATCGGGCGCCAGCGTGTCGAGCCGCTCCGCGACCACCTGCGCGGCGTCCTGTGCACGCTCCGGCTCGGCGACCACACCCGGATCGACGGCGCCCGCAAGCGTCGCCTGTTCGATGACGGAGCGTGACCAGTGCGGCGGGATGTTGGCGAGGATCGTGCGCATCTGCTGCGCGAGCGACAGGATTTCCCGCAGGTCGCCGCCGGAGCGCTGCGCGCCGTCGGCCGTGGTGAGGACCGCCCCTTCGAGCCCCTGCGCGATCAGGTAATCCTCCATGGCGCGCTCGTCCTTCAGGTAGACCTCGGATTTGCCGCGGGTCACCTTGTAGAGCGGCGGCTGCGCGATATAGAGGTAGCCCGCCTCGATCAGTTCCGGCATCTGCCGGTAGAAGAAGGTCAGCAGAAGCGTACGGATATGCGCGCCGTCCACGTCGGCGTCGGTCATGATGACGATCTTGTGGTAGCGCAGCTTGGCGAGGTCGAAATCCTGCCGCCCGACGCCCGTGCCGAGCGCGGTTATCAGCGTGCCGATCTCCTGGCTCGACAGCATCCGGTCGAAGCGGGCCCGTTCCACGTTCAGGATCTTGCCGCGCAGCGGCAGGATGGCCTGCGTCCGCCGGTCCCGTCCCATCTGCGCCGAACCGCCTGCCGAGTCCCCCTCGACGAGGAACAGTTCGCACTTCGCCGGGTCGCGCTCCTGGCAGTCCTTGAGCTTGCCGGGAAGCGACGCCACGTCGAGCGCCGACTTCCGCCGCGTCAGTTCGCGGGCGCGGCGGGCAGCCTCCCGCGCCGATGCGGCCTCGACCACCTTGGTGACAATGATCCGGGCTTCCTGCGGATGCTCCTCGAACCATTGGCCGAGCAGCTCGTTCACCAGCGATTCCACGACCGGACGTACCTCGGACGACACCAGCTTGTCCTTGGTCTGGCTGGAGAACTTCGGATCCGGCACCTTCACGGACAGCACGCAGGTCAGCCCCTCGCGCGCGTCGTCGCCGGTCAGCGCCACCTTCTCCTTCTTGGCGATTCCGCTTTCGGTCGCATAGCCGTTCACCTGCCGGGTAAGCGCGCCGCGGAAGCCCGCGAGATGCGTGCCGCCGTCGCGCTGCGGGATATTGTTCGTGAAGCACAGAACGCTTTCGTTGTAAGCGCTCGACCAGGACAGGGCGCAATCCACCGCAATCCCGTCACGCTCCCCCCGGATCACGATCGGCTTCGGGATCAGCGGCGTTTTCGACCGGTCGAGATAGCGCACGAACGCCTCTACCCCGCCTTCGTAGCGCATCTCGACCGTCTTCGGCTCCGCGTGGCGGTCGTCGGTCAAGCGGATGGTGATGCCCGAGTTGAGGAAGGCAAGCTCCCGCAGCCGATGCTCCAGAACCGGGAACTCGAAATCGGTCTTCGTGAAGATCTTTGGCGAGGGGAGGAACGTCACCTGCGTTCCGCGTTTGCCGTCCGCGGCGCCCACGACGGCGAGCGGGGCGTCCGGTTCCCCCAGCGTGAAGCGCATCATGTGCTCGTTACCGCCGCGCCAGATCCGCAGTTCCAGCATCTCCGACAGCGCGTTCACCACGGATACGCCCACGCCGTGCAGCCCGCCCGACACCTTGTAGGAGTTCTGGTCGAATTTCCCGCCGGCGTGCAGCTGCGTCATGATGACCTGCGCGGCGGAGACCCCCTCTTCCTCGTGGATCTCCGTCGGAATGCCGCGGCCGTTGTCGCGGACGGTGACCGAGCCGTCGGCATTCAGGGTCACGTCGACCGTGTCGCACCAGCCGGCCAGCGCCTCGTCGATGGCATTGTCCACGACCTCGTACACCATGTGATGCAGGCCCGAGCCGTCGTCGGTGTCGCCGATGTACATGCCGGGACGCTTGCGCACGGCGTCGAGCCCGCGCAGCACCTTGATCGAGCCAGCGCCATAGTCCGCTTCGTTGCGGGTGTCGTCAGTCATGCTCGCATGGTTCCTGGTTCGTTGTTCGGCGGCGTCCGGTCAGCCGTCGCGCCCGTTCTCGGGCACGCGGAACGGCGGGAGTCCGGTCCCCTTTCGAGGCCGGCGAAAAGCGGCAGGAATCGCCCCGTAAGACACATGCTTCTGTTTAGCCTGCCGGGCAGCGAAACGCCAGTTTCTTGGCCCCCTTCGCGGTCAGGAGCGGACGAGCGTGCCGGCCTCGATCTGCCAGCGCTCGGCTGCCGCCGGCAGGGCGTCGAACAGCTCCGGCCCGGTGCCCGTCATCCAGACCTGGAGGCCGAGCCCGTCCAGTGTCGAGAACAGGGCGGCACGGCGTTGCTCGTCGAGATGCGCGGCGATCTCGTCCAGCAGCAGAATCGGCGGGGACTGGCGTGCGACGAGGCGAGCGTGGCCGAGGACAAGGCCGACGAGCAGCGCCTTCTGTTCGCCTGTCGAGCAGAGATGCGCAGGCTGGTCCTTGGGTCCGTGCACGACCTCGAGGTCGCTGCGATGCGGACCCGCGAGGGTCCGGCCCGCGCCCTGGTCGTCCCGGCGCCCGGCGGCAAGGGTCTGGGCGAACCGGTCCTCGACGTCGGCCGCGGGGCTGGCGGCGATCTGTTGCTCCAGCGTTCCGGCGAGGGTCAGGCCCGCCCAGGGGAAGCCGCCTTGCGCGGCCCCCTCGCCCACCTCGGCGGCCAGCGCGTCGACCAGAGCGCGCCGCGCCGCGGCGATCGCCGTGCCCGTCTCCGCCATCTGGCGCTCCACGGCCTCCAGCCAGCGCGGATCTGGCCGCGGGGCGGCCAGCAGGCGATTGCGCTCCCGCATGGCCTTCTCATAGGCCGCGACGCGCGTGCCGTGGCCCGGGTCGAAGGCCAGCACCATGCGGTCGAGGAACCGGCGCCGCGCGCCCGCGCTCTCGGCGAACAGCCGGTCCATGGCGGGCGTGAGCCAGATGAGGCGAACCGATTCGGCGAGCCGCGTTGCCGGCACGGTCTCCCCGTCTATGCGCACGATCCGCCGCTCGGTTTCGCCGGTGGCCACGGATTCGACGCCGGTCGCGATGCGGACCGTTCCACCGGGCGTGGCGAGCGTCGCCGCGACGCCCCAGGACGGGGCCGCCTGCCCGCCCTCGACGCGGGCCATCTGGGCGAGCGGCGCGCCGCGAAGGCCGCGGCCAGGCGCGAGCAGCGAGAGGGCTTCCAGCAGATTGGTCTTGCCCGCGCCATTGGGGCCGATCAGCGCGATCATGCGGGCCTCCGTCTCCAGCGCGGCGCGCGCATAGGAACGGAAGCCCGTCACGACGAGACGGGTGACGCGCATGCTGGGGCCGCTGCCGGGTGCGTGGGGCGTGATCGCGGGTCCGCTCACACCCGCATCGGCATCAGGACGTAGAGCGCCGTGGAGGTTCCGTCATCGTGCACCACGGTGGGCGAACCCGCGTCCTGAAGCTCGAACACTGCGGTATCGCTGCCGATCTGGCTGGCGATCTCCAGCAGGTAGCGCGCGTTGAAGCCGATCTCCATCGATCCGCCCGTGTATTCGACCTCCATCTCCTCCGTCGCGCTGCCCGAATCCGGGCTGGTGACGGACAGGGTGAGACGGCCGTCCTCCAGCGCCATCTTGACGGCGCGCGACTTCTCCGACGACACGGTCGACACGCGGTCCACGGAGGCGGAGAAGGCCGCCGTGTCCACGGCCAGCCGCTTGTCGTTCCCGCTCGGGATCACGCGCTGATAGTCGGGGAAGGTCCCGTCGATCAGCTTCGACGTGAACACGACCGAGCCCATGGAGAAGCGGATCTTGGTGTCGGAGAC
>JAJLJT010000085.1:0-6573 GCA_033844555.1 Alphaproteobacteria bacterium
GCAATACAAGCGCAACGACGCCGCCTTCCAGCGCGGCACGTTCCGGGTGCGCGGCGACGTGATCGAACTGTGGCCGGCGCACCTGGAGGACGCGGCGTGGCGGTTCTCCCTCTTCGGCGACGAGATCGAGGAGATGGTGGAATTCGACCCGCTGACGGGGAAGAAATACGGCAGCTTCGAGCGCACGCGCATCTATGCGAACTCGCACTATGTCACGCCGCGCCCGACGCTGCAGCAGGCGATCAAGCAGATCAAGGTGGAGCTGAAACAGCGTTTGGGGGAACTGGAAGCCGACGGCAAGCTGCTGGAAGCCCAGCGCCTGGAACAGCGCACCAATTTCGACGTGGAGATGATGGAGGCCACGGGCTCCTGCGCGGGGATCGAGAACTACTCGCGCTATCTCACCGGCCGCAAGCCGGGGGAGCCGCCGCCCACGCTCTTCGAATACCTTCCCGACGAGGCCATCGTCTTCGTGGACGAAAGCCATGTGACCGTGCCGCAGATCGGCGGCATGTACCGGGGCGACTTCCGGCGCAAGGCGACGCTCGCGGAATACGGTTTCCGCCTGCCGTCCTGCATCGACAACCGGCCGCTGAAGTTCGAGGAGTGGGACGCGATGCGGCCGCGCTCGGTCTTCGTGTCGGCGACGCCCGGCCCTTGGGAGATGGAGCGCACGGGCGGCGTCTTCACCGAGCAGGTGATCCGCCCGACCGGGCTCATCGACCCGGTCTGCCTCATCCGCCCGACCGAGAACCAGGTCGACGACCTGATCGCCGAGTGCCGCGAGACCGTGGCCAAGGGCGCGCGCGTGCTGGTGACGACGCTGACCAAGCGCATGGCGGAGGATTTGACGGAATATTTGCACGAGCAGGGCATCCGCGTGCGCTACATGCACTCCGACATCGACACGCTGGAGCGGATCGAGATCCTGCGCGACCTGCGGCTGGGCGCGTTCGACGTGCTGGTCGGGATCAACCTGCTGCGCGAGGGCCTCGACATCCCGGAGTGCATGCTGGTCGCCATCCTCGACGCCGACAAGGAAGGCTTCCTGCGGTCGGAAACCTCGCTGATCCAGACGGTCGGGCGCGCGGCGCGCAATGTCGACGGCCGCGTGATCATGTATGCCGACAAGGTGACGGGCTCCATGGAGCGCGCGATCGCCGAGACGAACCGGCGGCGCGAGAAGCAGGTGGCCTACAACGCGGCGAACGGCATCACGCCACAGTCCGTGCGCCGCGCCATCGCCGACATCATGGACAGCGTCTACGAACGCGACCACGTGCAGGTGGATTTGCCCTTCGCCGACGCGGTGAAGGAGATCGCGGGCGGCAAGGGCGCCAAGGGCAAGACGCCGAAACCGGGCGAGATGGGCCACAACCTGCGCGCCCATATCGAGGAGCTGGAAAAGCGGATGCGCGCGGCCGCCGCCGACCTGGAGTTCGAGGAGGCGGCCCGCCTGCGCGACGAGATCAAGCGGCTGGAGGCGACGGAACTCGCCATCGCTGCGGACCCGTTCGCGCGGCAATCCGCGGTGGAGGCGGCGGCATCCGAAGGCAAGCGGTCCTCCGCCGGAAAGCCGAAGGGCGCCAAGGGTGGATCCGCGCGGCGGTGGTGAGCGTCTGAAGTAGCGTCTTGGGGGGAAGCGACATGGCGAGGCGAGGCAAGCGGGCGCTGGCGGGGGTTGCGGGTGTGCTGGCGCTGGTGCTGGCGGTTGCGGGCGCGCTGGTCGAGACGGGCACGGAGGAGGCGAAGGCCGGACGGCCCGACGCCTATGTGCTCGCACTCTCCTGGTCGCCGTCCTATTGCCTCGACGAGGGATCGGACGACCGCGACCAGTGCGGGACGCGCAGGCCGCGCGCATACAGCTTCGTGACGCACGGGCTCTGGCCGCAGGGCGACGGGGGAAACGCCCGGCTCGAATACTGCGAGAAGCCCGCGCCCTGGGTCGACGAGGACGTGATCGCCGAGGTGCTCGACACCATCCCGACGCGGCGGCTGGCGCTGCACCAGTGGCGCAAGCACGGGACGTGCAGCGGGCTGGACGCGGCGGCCTATTTCGACCTGACGGAGGCGGCGCGCGCCCGCATCCGCATCCCCGACGCGATGCAGCGCCCGACGGCCCCGGTGGTGATGAGCCAGCGCGAGGCGGTGGAGGCCTTCGTCCGCGTCAACCCGGACCTGCCCGCCAACGCCATCGTGCTGGATTGCGGAAACCGCACCGGGCAGGCCAGACTGCGCGAGGTGCAGTTCTGCCTCGACGGATCGCTTTCGCCCCGCGCCTGCACGCGGGCCGAGCGGACGTCGTGCCGGGCCGACACGCTGATCCTGCCGCCCGTGCGCTGAGGCGCGGGCCGCCAGCCAACAGATGAAACAGGGATGACCCGCCGATGACGAAAACGATGATCCTGCGCTCCGCCCTGCCCTCGCCCTTCGGCCGCAAGGTGAAGATCGCCGCGAAGGTGCTGGGCCTGTGGGACGAGATCGACCTGAAGCTGGCCGACACGACAGACCCGGCGGACGACCTGCGCAAGCAGAACCCGCTCGGCAAGATCCCGACGCTGATCCCCGACGGACACGCGCCGATCTACGATTCCGCGGTCATCATGGCCTATCTCGACGCGCGCGCGGGCGGCGCGAAGATCATCCCGGCGGACGGGTCCAAGTGGGACGTGCTGACGCTGGAGGCGCTGGCCGACGGCATGATGGACGCCGCCATCCTGCAGATCTACGAAAAGCGGTTCCGGCCGGAGGAAATCCGCCACGCGCCGTGGGTCGGCTACCAGGCGGACAAGGTGACGCGCGGGCTCGACTACCTCTCGGCGAACCTCGACCGCGTAGGCGAGGTCGAGGGCCTGCCCAACGTCGGGCAGATCACGACGGCCTGCACGCTGGGCTACCTCGACTTCCGGTTCGAGGGGGCGTGGCGCACGGTCTATCCGACGCTGGTGAGCTGGCTCGACCGCTTCGACAAGGCGGTGCCGGCGTTCGCCGAAACCGCGCCCCCAAAAGCGTGAGGAGGGGGGCGTGAGGAGGGGGGCGTGAGGACGCCTATTTCTTCTTGCCGAGGCGGAAGACCTCCGGGCTCGTCCGGTTGAAGACGCGGAACGGCGCGCGGGCCTGAGGATCGGCCCGCGTCGCCATGCGCCAGGCGGCGTAGACGAGCAGCAGCCCGTGCAGCACGCTCGTATAGGTGAAGAAATAGGGCGCGCCGAACCGCTCGATCACCAGCGAGGCGACGAGCGGTCCCACCGACGCACCGATGGAAAAGCACAACAGAAGCCCCGCCGACACCATCACGTAATCGGCCGGCGTCGCCCGGTCGGCGGCGTGCGCGATGGACAGCGAATAGAGCGGCATGGCGAACGCGCCGAACGCGAAGGAGCCGGCGTAGAGCAGCAGCACCTCCCCCGGCACGGCGAAGGAGAGCCAGAGCCCCGCCAGCATCGTCGCGCCCGTCGCCAGCACCAGAACGCGGCGGCGGCCGAACCGGTCCGACAGCCAGCCGAGCGGAATGGGCGTCAGCGCGCCCGCGACAATGGCCGCGATCATGAAGACGGCGATGCCTTCGAGGTCGAGCCCCATCCCCTCCGCATAGAGCGGGCCGACCTGCCGGAACGCGCCGTTGGTGAGGCCGAGCGTCACGCACCCCGCCGCCGCCAGCGGCGAAATCGCCACGACCTTGCGCAAATCGAGACGCGTATCCTCCGGCGGCGCGGGCGCGATCTCGCGGGTCAGCGCCACGGGCACCAGCGCGAGGCAGTAGAGCATGGCGATGATGGCGAACAGCTCGAACCCCTCCGGCCCCACGAGCGGCAGGAGAAGCTGGCCCGCCGTCACGCAGCCGAGGTCCACCATGCGGTAGACGCCGAGGACGCGGCCGCGGCGTTCCGGCTCGGCGCGCGCGTTGAGCCAGCTTTCCACTACCATGGAAAGGCCCGCCCCGCAGAAGCCGACCGCGAACCGCGCCGCGAGCCACACGACCGGCACCGGCGAGAGCGCATGCAGAAGCGCGGCGGAGGCGGCGATGGCCGCCAGCGCGGCGAAGGCGCGGATGTGGCCCGCGCGCTTGATGATGCGCGCGCCGAACACGCAGCCGCCCATGTAGCCGATGAAGAAGGCCGAGCCGAACAGGCCGATCAGCGCGGGCGAGAAGCCCTCGATCCGGCCGCGAACCGGCACGAGCGTGCCGAGCAGGCCGGAGCCCGCGAGAAGGATCCCCGCCGAGGCGAGAACGGGAACGAGCGTAAGCCACATGGCGTGAAACGATCCTGAAGGCGGCGCACGGGGCCGGCGCGCCCGACACGCCGGGTGCGCGCAACCGACGATGCCGCAAGCCTCACTCCCCGGCAAGCGGCGAGAAGAGGCGTCAGCGCAGGCGCTTTCGGCGCGTCGTGATGAGGATGCCGCCGATCACCAGCACGAGGCCGATCCCGTGCGAGGGCAGGAACCGCTCCCCCAGGAAAACCACCGCGAGGATCGAGCCGTAGAGCGGGATCAGGTGGAAGAAGACGCCCGCGCGGTTCGCCCCCACAAGCTCGACCCCGCGGTTGTAGCAATAGTAGGACACGACCGAGGGAAAGACCGCGACATAGAGAACGGTCAGGGCCGCCCCGGTCGAGGCCGCGATCACCAGGCCCGTCGACCACTCCCACAGCATGACGGGGAAAAGCTGCATGGCGCCGATCACGAAGGTGACGAGCATGAAGCTCCACGGGTCGACCGCGGGCCGCAGCCGCAGGAGCGCGGTGTAGGAGGCGTAGATCACCACCGCCGCCAGCATCCAGAGGTCGCCCGTGCGGAACTCCAGCGCGGCAAGCCGCGTCCAGTCGCCGTCCGACACGATCACGAGCACGCCCGCGAAGGAGACGAGGAAGCCGAACGCCTGGCGCAGCGTCATCCGCTCCCGGAACACGAGGAAGGTCACGAGGCCGATGAACACGGGCGTCGCCGACTGCGTGATCGTCACGTTGAGCGCCGTCGTGGTCTGGAGCGCGCGGTAGAGCATGGTGTTGAAGAGCCCGACGCCGAGAGCCGCAAGCAGCAGCACCGTGCCGAAGCGCGCCTTCATCGCGGGCCAGTCGCGCGCGACCGGCGGGCGGATCACGAGCCAGACGAGCAGCGCGGCCAGCGACCAGCGCAGGAAGGCGAGCGTCACCGGCGGCACGTCGAACCGCGCCGCCCGGCCGATCACCGCGTTGCCCGCCCAGAAGAGGGTTGCGAGCGACAGCAGCAGATAGGGCATGTCGACGATGCGCGCGAGACCGCGGCGCGGGGGCTGTCCGTCCCCCGCCGTGCCTCCGCCCGCGGGCGGTGTCTGACCGTCTGCGCTGCGCATGCCTGGCCGCGCCTTCCCTCTCTCGTGCCTCCCGCGACGCGCGGGCGCTTTCCTCTAGCCGGTCGCACGGGGGCAAGTAAACGCATGCGCGGGGGCGGACAGCCATGCGAGGGGATGGTTGCGGGGCCTCGCTTGCACTCGCCGACGCCCCGGGCATGGCCCTCGGGACGAGCCCGGGGGCGACACAAGTTTCGATTCCATCATTCCCCGGGCATGGGCCCCGGCAAGGGCGGCCGGGGATGACAGGCGGATCCGCGGAGCAAGAACCGTCCCAGGGCTTTCCCCCCCGGACACGCGCGCCTATATAGCCCACCCAAGACCGCCAACCCGCACCCGCCCCGAACGACGGAGCACGCCACCCAAATGTCCTATCTGATGGTTGCCGGCGGCCTTGTGTTGCTTACCCTGTGCGGCGACTTCCTCGTGCGCGGTGCGGCAGCGCTGAGCCTGAAGCTTCACATTCCGCCCCTGATCGTCGGCCTGACGGTCATCGCGTTCGGTACCTCGGCCCCTGAGCTGTTCGTGTCGGTGGGCGCGGCGCTCGGCGGCTATCCCGGCATCGCCATGGGCAATGTCATCGGGTCGAACATCGCGAACGTCCTGCTGGTGCTGGGCGTGCCGGCCCTCATCATGCCCATCGCCTGCCACCAGGCGGGCGTCACGGCCAATGCGCTGGTCATGCTGGCGGCAAGCCTGCTGCTGATCGCGCTGGCGTTCACCGGGTCCATCGGCCTGTGGCAGGGCCTTGTGCTGCTGCTCGCCATGACGGCCTTCGTCGGCTGGACCATCGCCACCTCGCTCGCCCACCGGCGGGAGAAGAAGGCCGCGCTCGCCGACGCCGATCCGAAGGAGGAACTGGGCGACGACGTCGACCCGGACAGCCTGCCGCAGGGCTGGGCGAAGATCTGGGCGCTGACGCTCGCCGGCCTGATCGGCCTGCCCATCGGCGCGGAACTGCTGGTCACCGGCGCGGCCGACATCGCGCGCACCTTCGGGATGAGCGACGCGGTGATCGGCCTGACGCTGGTCGCGGTCGGCACCAGCCTGCCGGAGTTCGCGGCCACCCTGATCTCGGCCGTCAAGCGGCACACCGAAATGGCCATCGGCAACGTGATCGGGTCGAACATCTTCAATATCCTGCTGATCCTCGGCGCGGCGGGCGTCGCGGCCCCGCTGGGCGGCAAGGACATCCCGGTCACGGCGGAGATGCTGGCCATCGACCTGTGGGTGATGCTGGC
>JAJLJT010000086.1:0-1562 GCA_033844555.1 Alphaproteobacteria bacterium
TCCTCGGTGCACAGGATCGCCGCCGCCGCGCCGTCGCTGATCGGCGCGCACATCGGCAGGGTCAGCGGCCACGAGATCATGCGCGCGGCCAGCACCTCCTCGACCGTCATGTCGTTGCGGTACTGCGACAGCGGGTTCATGGTCGAATGGTGGTGGTTCTTGGCCGCGACGGCGGCGAACTGCCGCTCCGTGCTGCCGAAGGTCTTCATGTGGAACTTCGCCAGCGCCGCATAGACGTCCATGAAGACGCTGCGCATCCGGTTGTCCCCGGCGCGCTCCGGCGGGGTCTCGACCCCCTCGGCCAGCTTCATCAGGTTGCCGGTGATCGTGTCGGCCTCGTGCACGTCCCAGGCGCCGTTGAAAACGGCGAAGCTCTTGGTCTTGTCGGCGTCGAACATCTTCTCCGCCCCGACGGCGAGCGCCACGTCGGTGAGCCCGGCCTTGATCTGCCCGTAGGCAAGGTGGAAGGCCGTGCTGGCGCTGGCGCAGGCGTTCTCGACATTGGTCACGGGGATGCCGCCGATGCCCATGTCGCGCAGCGCGATCTCGCCGGGGATCATGTATTGCCCCTCGATCGCGGCTTGCGAGGCGTTGGCGAAGAAGGCCGCGCCGACGGCATCCTTGTCCACGCCCGCGTCGTCGAGCGCGCCCGTCACCGCCTCGCGCGTGAGATCCTTGACCGACTTGTCGAGGAACTTCCCGAACGGGGTCATTCCGATGCCGACGACATAGACGTCCGTCATGGCCGCCTCCCTTCTCTGGCTCAACCCAAATATCGTTCGATCAGCCGGGAATCCTTCAGCAGATCCTGTGTCGGACCCGACAGGACGGCCCGGCCGTTCTGCAGCACATAGCCCACATCGGCGATCTTCAGCGCGGTGAAGGCCGCCTGCTCCACCAGCAGCACGGTCATGCCGTCCCTGCTAAGGTCGCGCAGCGCATCCAGGATCGCGCGCACGATCTGCGGCGCGAGGCCGAGCGAGGGCTCGTCCAGCATCAGCAGCTTCGGCTTCATCATCAGCGCGCGCGAGACCGCGAGCATCTGCTGCTCCCCGCCCGAGAGCGAGCCGCCGGGGATTGCGCGGCGCTCCTTCAGCACGGGGAAGCGCGCGTATTCCTGCTCCAGCAGGCGGGCCTTCTCCGCATCCTCGAGGCCGGGGATGCGGTTCGCACCGATCAGCAGATTGTCCTCGACCGACAGGCTGGGAATGATCTGCCGGCCCTGCGGCACGTGTACCAGCCCCCGCTGGGCGAGCTTGTGCGGCTCCATCCGGTCGATGACTTCGCCGTCGAAGCGGATCGTTCCCTCAGTCAGCGGCGCCAGGCGTGAGAGCACGCGCAGCAGCGTCGTCTTGCCCGCACCGTTTGCGCCGACCACCGTCACGACGGAGCCCTTCGGCACGTCGAGGTCGATGCCGTGGAGGATCTCGATCTCGCCGATCCTGACGGAAATGTCTCTCGCTTCGATCACGACACCGGCTCCGTTCCGAGATAGGCGGCGATCACCTTGGGGTCGCGCTGGACCTCCTCCGGCGTGCCCTGCGCGATCCGCTCGCCATAGT
>JAJLJT010000087.1:0-2225 GCA_033844555.1 Alphaproteobacteria bacterium
TCGAGGCCGCCCGAATAGGCGAGCACGACCTTCTTCACGTCCGACATGGAGGGCACCCTTTCGCTGAAGTCTCACAAGGATCGCGACGGGCGCGCACTATAGTGGAGACGGGGGCTGCGGCAAGGGGGGACTCTCCGCACGGGCGGGCCGCGTCAGTCCGCGTGCAGCACGTGCCAGCCGGTGCCGAAAGTGGCGCTTTCTGCGGCCTCGGCGGTCGAGAGCGCGAAGACGACGGGCACGCCGGCGTCGGCAAAGCGGCGCGCGATGGAACGCCCGTCCATCATCGGCTCGCTCTCGTCCAGCCGCTCCGGCACCCGGTCGCCGAACAGCGTGTCGGCACGCTGCACGAGCAGGATGGCGTTGCCGCGGCGCGCGATGTCGATCTGGTGCTCGACCCGGCGCGAGGTCTCGCCCGCATAGGGTGCGATCAGGTCGGCGCCCGTCGTGCGATAGAGCTGCCGTTTCAGCGTCGCCGCCGCCTGCTCCGCCGCGTGCTCCGCGCCCGAGCCCTTGCTGACCACGAAGATGACGGGAGAGGCGCTGTTTCCGGTCTCGCTCATGGGATCACCCCGCGTTTACGGTCTCGCTGACCGGAGAACGCCGGGCGCGCGGCGCACGTTCCGAGGCGGACTTGAGCTGGCCGCACGCCGCCATGATGTCGCGCCCGCGCGGCGTGCGCACAGGGCTCGCGTAGCCGGCGCGGTTCACGATGTCGGCAAACGCCTCGATCCGTTCCCAGTCGGAGCACTCATAGGGGCTGCCCGGCCAGGGGTTGAATGGGATCAGATTGATCTTCGCCGGAATGCCCTCGATCAGCTTCACAAGGCGGCGTGCATCCTCGTCGCTGTCGTTGACGTCCTTCAGCATCACGTACTCGAAGGTGATGCGGCGCGCATTCTTCAGCCCCGGATAAGCGCGGCAGGCGTCGAGCAGTTGCGCGATCGGATACTTCTTGTTGAGCGGCACGAGGAGGTTGCGCACCTCGTCCGTGGTCGCATGGAGCGAAATGGCGAGGTTCACGCCGATCTCCGCCCCACACGCCGGGATCAGCGGCACCACGCCGCTGGTCGACAGCGTGATGCGCCGCTTCGAAATGGCGATGCCGTCGCCGTCCTGCGCGATCAGCATGGCCTTCTTGACGGCGTCGAAATTGTAGAGCGGCTCGCCCATGCCCATCAGCACGATGTTGGTAATGAGCCGCTCCTCGATGGGCAGGTTCCACTCGCCGAGGTCGTCGCGCGCCGCCATGACCTGCGCCACGATTTCTCCCGCCGTCAGGTTGCGGACGAGCTTCTGGGTGCCGGTGTGGCAGAAGGTGCAGGTCAGCGTGCAGCCGACCTGCGAGGAAATGCAGAGCGTGCCACGCCCGTCGTCCGGGATGAACACCGTCTCCACCAGGTTTCCGTCGGCGAGCCGGAAGAGATACTTGCGCGTCCCGTCGACCGAGACCTGGCGCGTGACCGTCTGGGGCCGGTCGAGGGTGATCGCGCCGGCCAGTTCCGCACGGAACGCCTTCGACATGTTCGTCATGGCGTTCACGTCGGTCACGCCCTGCTGGTAGACCCAATGCCAGAGCTGGGCCGCGCGCATCTTCCGCTGCCGCTCCGGCACCCCGAGGCTCGCCATCAGGGCGATCATGTCGGCGCGGTCCATGCCGATCGCGGAGGCCCGCGCCGCACCGTCCGTAGCGGAAGGGGTGGGAGCGTCGCGTTGCAGCAGCGGCATGGTCGGTATCCTCGGGCTCGCAAGCGGCGGGCGCGCGCCTCAGCGCACGCCGCACGCCTCGCTGATCGTCTTGTGGGCGGCGGTAAAGCCCATCAGCGAATAGGTGTCGGTCGTGTCGGTGCCGCGGTTGGAGCGGCCCTTCACACGAATATTGGCGCCGCGTTTCATCGCTTCAACGAGGCGCTGCTCCTCCGCCGCGTCGCGCAGCCACGCGCCGTCTCCCTGGGTGAACAGCGACCAGTTATCCGTGCCGACGGTCGCGGTGACGCTGGAACCCGGCTCGTAGGTATAGCCGGTGATGACGCTGACCTCGTTCTTGACCGATTGACCCGGCCGGTGCGTGACCATCAGGTAGATGTCGCCGCGCCGGACATTGTCGGGCAGCGCCTCGACAGGCTTCGTTGCCATCCAGCACGTCTTCTGGCCGCCGTCGGTCATGGCGAATGCCGTCCAGTCGCGGAAATTGCCCAGCAATTCCGGCCCGGCGGCAGCCGCCTGGC
>JAJLJT010000088.1:0-6052 GCA_033844555.1 Alphaproteobacteria bacterium
CTTCGAGACGATCTACAGGCAGGAGACCTCCCGCTTCACGGGCGGGGCGTTCGACCGCGCGATCGAGCTGTTCCACGAGATGTGCGTGGCGGAAGACTTCCCCGCCTTCCTGACGAACCCGGCCTACGAGGCCATCGTCGAAGCGGGCATGTAAGAGAGACGCGGCCGGGAGAGGGGACAGGAAACCTCCCCCGGCCGCCAGGGTCACGCGCGTGGGAAGCGCGGGACGGATTGTGCAGGCAGATCGCGGGCCGCAGCCGGGGGGGCATCCCGGCTCCCGGCGCAGGGGGCGTCGCGCAGAGGCCATTTCCCGTGATAGGCAAGCGGCCAGTCCGCCGCCTCCATCGCCGCGGCGAGACCGGCGCCTGCGGCCGTCACCGCACGGGTGCGGTCGGCGAGGATCATGCCATCCGATGACAGCAGCGCGGCGGCATGTGCGGTCGCAAGGCCGTGGTGTCCGGCGTGCGCGGCGGCCGCGAGGCTGAGCATCAGCGCCTCGTCCCGGCCCACGCAAGGGCAGCAGGCGGCATGGTGGCCGATGGTGCGGCCCGCATCCTTGCAGATCGCACCGAGGTAGCGGACGAGCGCGGCGAGCGTCGCATGTCCGTGATAGGCGCCCAACAACTTCCCATGCTCCCGCCAGACAAGCGGCCAATGTTCACGCCCCGAAGCCCAGCGGCGGATCGACCAGACGACGAGACGCTCCGCCTCGCTCAGGTCGCGGATCCAGCCGCGGTCGGATTCGGGAACGGCATTGCGGCGGGGCAGGGGCATGGCTCAATCCATATTGCAAAGCGTTTGCATTTGCAGATTGGCAAACCGGGCTGCCGTGTGTCAAGCAGCTCCCCCCGAAAAATCGGGGAGAAAGGTCCGGGAGGGGGTGACGCAGACAGTCCGGCTCGCTACATCACCGGCCATGAGCAGCCTGCCGACACTCGACGACCTGGTCGAAAACTTCGAACTTCTCGACGATTGGGAAGACCGCTACCGCTATGTGATCGAACTGGGGAAGGAGCTTGAGCCCCTCGACCCCGCCGATCATTCGGACGCGACGAAGGTCGAGGGGTGCGTGAGCCAGGTCTGGCTACGTGCCGACCTGGACGAGACGCGCGACGTGCTGGTCTTCCGGGGCGACTCCGACAGTCACCTGGTGCGGGGGCTGGTGGCGATCCTGCTCGCGCTCTATTCCGGCAGGACGCGGGCCGAAATCCTCGAAATCGACGCGCAGGGCGCGCTTGCCAGGCTCGGCCTGACCGAGCACCTGACGCCGCAGCGGTCGAACGGCCTCGCCTCCATGGTGCGCTATGTGCAGGCCTATGCGCGCGGGGAACGCCCGGTCCACGGACGGGTGCACTGACCGGGTCCAGGTCTGGCACGCCGCTTGTAATGCGAGGGGAGAGGCGCAAGCGCCTCAGACGAGCCTTTCCAGCGTGGCGAGCAGCGCATCGAGCGCGAACCCGACCTGAAGGCACAAAAATCGTTCGAACAGCGTGAGGGGCATGATGTCCGTCGCGTGTCCCTGTCCCAAGATCGTTCAAAGTTTAATCGAAATGAAACGATCCGCAAGGGCGCAGTGCTCCGATTCGGTGCAAAAAATATAGTTAATTCAAGCGCATATGGTTAACGCGCCGCGCCACGGGACAGCGGCAGACAGCGGTTGCAACGGGATATAAAGTTTTCTACATATCGTTATCTTCAAGGAGATGACGCATGACCTCGCTCTTGCAGACGCTGCTCGACGAACGCCCCTGGCTTCTGGCCGACGGGGCCACGGGCACGAATTTCTTCGCGATGGGACTGGAATCCGGCGACCCGCCGGAGTTCTGGAACATCGATCATCCGGATCGCGTCGAGGCGCTGCACCGCTCCTTCGTTGAGGCGGGCGCAGACATCATCCTGACCAACAGTTTCGGCGCCAACCGGCACCGGCTGAAGCTGCACCAGGCGCAGGCACGCGTCCATGAGCTGAACGCGGCTGCCGCGCAGATCGCGCGCAAGGTGGCCGATGCCGCGGGCCGCCCGGTGGTCGTCGCGGGCTCCATGGGGCCGACCGGCGAGCTGCTGGAGCCCGTGGGCGCGCTTGCCTACGCCGACGCGGTCGAGACGTTTGCCGAGCAGGCCGAGGGGCTGAAGGCCGGCGGCGCCGACGCGCTCTGGATCGAGACGATGTCGGCGGAGAACGAGGTCCGCGCGGCGATCGAGGGGGCTTCGCGCACCGGCCTGCCCATCGTCGCGACCATGAGCTTCGACACAGCGGGCCGCACCATGATGGGCATCACGCCCGCGGCGCTGGGGGAGCTTTCGGGCCATCTGCACCCCGAACCGTGCGCCATCGGCGCCAATTGCGGCGTGGGCGCGAGCGAACTCGTGTGCACCGTGCTCGGCATCTCCGGCGCGCGGCCGGAGGCTGTCGTGGTCGCCAAGGCCAATTGCGGCGTGCCGAAGTTCGTGGACGGCGAGATCGCCTACACGGGCACGCCGGAACTGATGGCGGACTATGCCCGCCTCGCGCTCGACGCGGGCGCGCGGATCATCGGCGGCTGCTGCGGCACGAAGCCGGAGCATCTGAAGGCGATGCGCGCCGCGCTCGAAGGTTACACGCCCGGCGCGCGCCCGACGCCGGAGGAGGTGGAGGCGCGCCTGGGCGAGATCTCCGAGCTTGCGCGCGCGGGCGGTGTGGCGCCCGCAGGTGGGGACGACGAGGCGCGTGCCGGCCGCCGCCGCGGACGCAGGCGGGCCTGAATGACGGGCCGCGCGGGCTCAGAAGGGGCGGCCGGCCTCGGCGATGGCGGCGTCGTACTCGGCCTTCAGGCGGGCGACGAGTTCCGCCGTGGGCGGGTTGTCGTGGATGCCGCCGACGCCCTGGCCCGCGGACCACACGGTCTTCCAGGCGCGCGCCTCGCGGCCTTCCTTGCTGAAGTCGATCTGGTGCCCCTCGGGCAGGTTGTCGGGGTCGAGCCCGGCCTCGACGATGCTCTGGCGCATGAAGCTGCCGTGCACGCCGGAGATGGCGGGCGTGTAGACGATATCGCCGGCGTTGGCCTCGAGGATCATCTTCTTGTAGTCGTCGGGGCCGCGGCTCTCCTGCGTTGCGATGAAGCGCGTTCCGAGATAGGCGAAGTCCGCACCCATGACGCGGGCGGCGGCGACGTCGCGGCCCGTGTTGAGGCAGCCCGCGAGCACGATGGTGCCGGAGAACATCTGGCGCACCTCGGACACGAAGGCGAAGGGGTTGAGCGTGCCCGCGTGGCCGCCCGCGCCGTTGCAGACGAGGATGAGGCCGTCGACGCCCGCCTCCGCCGCCTTGCGCGCGTGGCGCAGGTTGATGACGTCGTGGAAGACCGCGCCGCCATAGGCGTGAACCTCGTCCACGAGTTCCTTCACCGCGCCGAGCGAGGTGATGATGAGCGGCACCTTCTTGTCCGCGACGACCTTGAGATCGGCGTCGATGCGCGTGTTGCTGCGATGGACGACCAGGTTGACGCCCCAGGCGGCGGCCTCGGGCGTGCGCCCGCCCGCGATGATGTCGCACCATTCGGCGAAGCCTTCCGTCGTGCGCTGGTTCAGCGCCGGAAAGGTGCCGATCACGCCCGCGTTGCAGGACGCGAGCACAAGCTCCGGTCCCGAGACGAGAAACATGGGCGAGGCGATCGCGGGCAGGGCCAGGTTGCGCGACAGGGCGGGCGGAATCGGCATGGGGTGTGTCTCCGTGGCGGTTTTCCGCGATTTAGCACGCATACCGCAGCGGCAGCCAAGGCCCGGATCGGCAGGGCAGCCCCCTTCATGTCGCAATCGTTGGCGGCCATGTCGCACACGAGGGCGGAAAATTCCCCCGGAACCCTCTAACTAGGCGGACGTACGTCTGCAGGACGGCAGGAGATGACCCATGGCGGATGACCAGGACGACGATCTCGACCTCAGCACGCTCGATGACGACGAGCTTGTCCAGCAGATGCAGGACGACCTCTACGACGGCCTCAAGGAGGAGATCGAGGAGGGGGTGAACATACTGCTGGAGCGCGGGTGGGAGCCCTACGACATTCTCACCAAGGCGCTGGTCGAGGGGATGCGCATCGTCGGCAACGACTTCCGCGACGGCATCCTGTTCGTGCCGGAAGTGCTGCTCGCCGCCAACGCCATGAAGGGCGGCATGGCGATCCTGCGGCCGCTTCTGGTCGAAACGGGCGCGCCCAAGATCGGCAAGATGGTGATCGGCACGGTCAAGGGCGACATCCACGACATCGGCAAGAACCTCGTCTCCATGATGATGGAGGGCGCGGGGTTCGAGGTGATCGACCTCGGCATCAACAATCCGGTGGAGAACTATCTCGCCGCCATCGAGGAGCATCAGCCGGACATCATCGGCATGTCGGCGCTGCTGACCACGACCATGCCCTACATGAAGGTCGTGATCGACACGCTGAAGGAGAAGGGCATGCGCGAGGACTTCATCGTCCTCGTCGGCGGCGCGCCCCTCAACGAGGAGTTCGGCAAGGCCATCGGCGCCGATGCCTATTGCCGCGACGCCGCCGTCGCGGTCGAGACAGCGAAAGACCTGATCGCGCGCCGCCACAACGCCCGCGCGGCGGGTTGAGATGACGGCGGCCGGCCCCCGCACTGTCCTGATCGCGTGCGGCGCGCTCGCGCGCGAGGTGCTGGCCGTGCTGGACCAGCAGGGACTGGAGGGGGTCGACCTGCGCTGCCTGCCGGCGGAGTTGCATAACAGGCCCGACCGGATTCCGGAGGCCGTGCGCGCGAAGATCCGCCAGGCGAAGGCGGAAGGCGCGCGCCCGCTGGTCCTCTATGGCGATTGCGGGACGGGCGGGCGGCTCGACGCCGTGCTGGCGGAGGAGGGGGCGGAGCGGATCGCGGGGCCGCATTGCTATGCGTTCTTCAGCGGGCTCGACAAGTTCGCCGAAACGGAAGAACGCGACGTAACGTCCTTCTTTCTGACGGATTTCCTCGCGCGGCAGTTCGACGCCATCGTGTGGGCGGGCCTTGGCCTCGACCGGCATCCGGAACTGTGCGACGTCTATTTCGGAAACTACGAGCGCGTGGTCTACCTCGCCCAGACCGACGATCCGGACCTGACGGCGAAGGCGGAAGGCGCGGCCCGGCGCCTCGGCCTGGCGTTCGAGCGGCGGTTCACCGGCTACGGCGACCTCGCGCGCGTCCTCGCGGCCTGAGCGGTCAGCCGCGCTCGGCGAAATCCTCCGCCTGTTCCACGGCGCGGGCGAGATGCGGCCCGGGCAGGCCGCGCTCGCGATAAGGCGTGCGGTCGAAGAAGGCCCGGTAGCACTTGGAGAAGTGCGAGGGCGAGGTGAAGCCGCACGCCATCGCCACATTGATGACCGACATGTCCGTCTGCAGAAGGAGTTGCCGGGCTTTCTGAAGCCGCAGCTCCAGGTAATATCGCTTCGGCGAGCGGTTGAGATAGCGCCGGAACAGGCGTTCGAGCTGGCGGGTGGAGATGCCGGCGTCCTGGGCAAGTTCGGCGGGCGAGAGCGGGTCCTCCAGGTTCTCCTCCATGGCCGCGACGATCTGCACGAGCTTCGGGTGACGCGCGCCGATGCGGGCGGGCAGCGAGATCCGCTGGTGCTCCGTCTGGTCGCGGATCGGGGCGTGGATCAGTTCCTCCGCCACCTGCTGCGCGAGATCGCGGTCCTCCGCCAGCGCGATCAGCGTGACCATCATGTCGATGGGCGAGGTGCCGCCTGCGGACGAGAACCGGTTGCGGTCGATCTCGAAAAGGTGTGTAGAAACAGTGATCTCCGGGAATTCCTCGGTAAAGGACGCGAGGTTTTCCCAATGGATCGTGCAGCGGTAGCCGTCGAGCAGTCCGGCATGCGCGAGGATGTAGCAGCCGGTGCACACCGCACCCAGGTTGACGCCGAGACGGTCCTGCCGCCGCAGCCAGTTTTCCAGCGGCTTCGTCTGGTATTTCTGCACGTTGAGGCCGGAGCAGACGAAAACCGTGTTGCCGCGGCGCAGATCCTTGAGCCCGCCCGACGGTGTGAAGACGATGCCGTTCGATGCGGCGACGGGCGCGCCG
>JAJLJT010000089.1:0-10074 GCA_033844555.1 Alphaproteobacteria bacterium
CCCGGATAGTCGAGGCCCGCCGAGATCGAGTGCGCCTCGGTGATCTGGCCGTCGTCGTCCATCAGCAGATAGGTGCGGTTGCCGTGCAGGACGCCGGGCCGCCCGCCGGTGAGCGAGGCCGCGTGCTGGCCCGTCTCGATGCCGAGGCCCGCGGCCTCGACCCCGTAGATTTCCACGCTCGCGTCGTCGAGGAACGGGTGAAAGAGGCCCATCGCATTCGAGCCGCCGCCGATGCAGGCCACCAGGCTGTCGGGCAGGCGGCCTTCGCGCGCCTGCATCTGCTCGCGCGTCTCCTGCCCGATCACGGACTGGAAGTCGCGCACCATCGCCGGGTACGGATGCGGGCCCGCCACCGTGCCGATGCAATAGAAGGTGTCGGAGACATTCGTCACCCAGTCGCGCAACGCCTCGTTCATGGCGTCCTTGAGCGTGCGCGAGCCGGAGGTGACGGGCACCACCTCCGCCCCCAGCAGCTTCATGCGGAAAACGTTGGGCTGTTGGCGCTTCACGTCCGTCTCGCCCATGTAGACGACGCATTGCAGGCCGAAGCGCGCGCACGCGGTCGCGGTCGCAACGCCGTGCTGGCCCGCGCCCGTCTCCGCGATGATCCGCGTCTTGCCCATGCGGCGGGCGAGCAGGATCTGCCCAAGCACGTTGTTGATCTTGTGCGCGCCGGTGTGGTTCAGCTCGTCGCGCTTCAGGTAGATTTTCGCGCCGCCCAGGTGCTCGGTCAGCCGCTCGGCGTAATAGAGCGGCGAGGGACGCCCGACATAGTGCGTCATCAGGTCGTCCATCTCGGCCTTGAAGGCGGGGTCGGCCTTCGCTGTCTCGTAGGCCGCCTGCAGGTCGAGGATGAGCGGCATCAGCGTCTCGGCGACGAAGCGGCCGCCGAAGATGCCGAAATGGCCGGACTCGTCCGGGCCGGTCCGGTAGCTGTTCGGTTTCTCACTGCCCATGAACATTCTCCGCGGGCGCGCGGGCCCCGCGCGCAGCCTTGAGGAAGGCATGGATCAGGGCGGGGTCCTTCACACCCCGCGACCGCTCCACGCCGGAGGAAACATCGACCATTCGCGCGCCGGTCCTGTCAATGGCTTCCGCCACGTTCTGCGGCGTCAGGCCGCCGGCGAGGAACCAGGGCGTGCGCGTGCGCAGGCCTGCGAGAAGCTCCCAGTCGAAGGCGAGCCCCGTGCCGCCCGGAACCGCCGCGCCGGGTGCGGGCTTGGCGTCGAACAGGAACATGTCGGCCACGCCCGCGAAATCGCGGGCCCGGGCGAGGTCGTCGGCCGTCGCGACGCCCAGCGCCTTGATCGCGGGCAGGCCCGTGCGCGCCTTTATTTCCGCCACGCGCGCCGGGCTCTCCGCCCCGTGCAGCTGGAGGATGTCGAGCGGCACGCGGGAGAGCACGGCATCCAGCGCGGCATCGTCCGGATCGACGAACAGGCCGACCTTGGCGAGACCTGCCGGTGCATCGGCCGCGAGCGTACGCGCTTCTTCCACCGCGAGGTGGCGCGGGCTTGCGGCATGGAACACGAAGCCCACGAACGCCGCACCGCCCTCCGCCGCGGCGGTCAGCGCCCCGGGCGTACGGATGCCGCAGATCTTGACCTTGATGTCGGTGGCCTTGCTCATGGCCGCACGTCTTAGCAAAGCCGGATGCGGAGCGCGAGGCTCTATCCGCCCCGCGCCTCGATCCAGCGGACGAGGCCGTCGGCGTCGCCCGTCTCCACCGCGCGCGCGAGGCGGCGGCCGACGGCCGGGCCGAACTTGTAACCGTGGCCGGAGCAGGCCGAGACGATCCACGTCCGTCCCCGGCGCGCAGCGAAGAAATGCTCGTCGCGCGTGAAGGTGTAGGCGCAGGTCACCACGTCGGCGACCCGGTACTCAGCGATCCGCGCGAAGGGCGGCGCGAAACAGTCGCGCAGCCGCTGCCCCTCCCCCGGTTCCGGCGCACGGCGCGCGTCGGCTTGAGACTTCACCTTGTGAATGCCGGCGCCGACCTTGAGCCCCGTGCCCTGAACCGGGGGGAGGACATAGCCGTCGACCGCACCGCCCACGTCGAGAATGGCGGGCGCGCGTGCCCAGGCGTCTGCAAGGTCCGCGGGCGGCTCCAGATAAGCGACCGCGGTTCGGAAGGGCGTGAGCGTCGCCGCGAGATCGGGCAGAAGGTCCGTGACCCACGCGCCCGCCGTCACCACCACGGCATCGCCCGCGATGCGCTGGCCGGATGCCGTCACGACCGCCGCGCCGTCGGCGTCGAGCCCGGTCACGCGGGTATAGGGCCTGAGGTCCGCCCCCGCCGCCGCGAGCCAGCCCGCCAGCGCGTGCGCGATGCGGGCCGAGAACAGGACGCCCCCCTCCTCCATGCGGATGGCATAGGCGAAGGTCGCGGGATCGAGGAAGGGATAGTCGCGGGCCGCCCCATCCGGCGCAAGGCGGTCGAACGGCGTGCCCAGACGCTCCAGCCCGGCGCGGTAGCGGTCGGCCTCGTCGCCTTCGTGCTGGGAGACGGCAATGACGCCCGTGTTCGCGTAGTGCGTGGTGCCGAGATCGGTCCACAGCGCGTCCCAGGCCGAGAACGCCTCGGAAATCGCGCGGGCGTAGCCGTCCTGCCCGGCATAGGCACGGCGGATGATGCGGTGCTGGTCGGCCGACGCCGAGAGCGGATTGGGAATCGGGCCCCGGTCGAGCAGCACGACCTCGTGGCCCGCGCCCGAGAGCGCCCAGGCCGTCGACAGGCCGGCGATCCCGGCCCCGGTGACGATTACGCGCATGGAGTCAGGATCACGCGCATGGATGTGCGCCCCCGCGCCCTCCTCAGGCCGCCTTGGCGGGCAAGCCGCCCGGGCGCGGCGGCGGCAGCTTGGCCTGCGCCTCCTCCGCCTCCTGCCGGGCGGCCCGCGCACGCGCGCGAGCCTCGCGCGCGGCCTTGCGGTGCTTGCCCTGGACGAACCACATCACGACGCCGCCGGCCACGAAGCCGGCCATCAGCGCGGCGAGGATCACGATGGCCAGCCGCGTCTCGACGCTGGGCAGATAGCCCGCCGCCGGATTGAAGGGATCGAGGTGCAGGGTCACGACCTGCCGGTTGGCAAAGGCGATCACGCCGAACAGAACCGCGGCAACGAGATAGCAGACGAAACGGACAAGCTTCATGGCGTGGTTCGCGACCTCCCGCTCAAACGCCGGGGTTTCCGGGGTTCAGGCGTTCCCGCAGTTCCTTCCCGGTCTTGAAGAAGGGAACGTATTTCTCCCCCACCTCGACCACGTCGCCGGTGCGCGGGTTGCGGCCCTTGCGCGGCGGGCGGTGCTTGACCGAGAAGGCGCCGAAACCGCGCAGTTCCACCCGGTCGCCGCGGGCGAGCGCGGCGGAAATCTCGTCGAAGATCGTGTGCACGATCCGCTCCACATCCCGCTGGTAGAGGTGCGGGTTTGCGGCGGCAAGCTTCTGAACCAGTTCGGACTTGATCATCCCCCAAAGCAGGACCAGACCCCGCGTCAGCGGCCTGGCGGCCCGCCTCCCTTTTTTGTCCCCTGAATGCCCAAACCGAAAAGGAAAGGAAAAATTGCTTATCGTACAGTAGGTTGCCAGACGGAAACGAGCCCGTCAACGGAGAGGCCCGCCTCCCGGCGCAGAAGCCGCGCCGCGCCAGCCAGCGCCTGGCCCAGCAAGCCCGCCTCCTGCTCGAAGATCGACCCCGGATCATAGGGCACGACGGGCAGGTCCGGCGCGACGCCGCGCGTCTCCTCCAGCCAGGCGATGGCCGCATCCTCGCCGCCCACGGCGTCGACGAGGCCGAGTTCCACGGCCTGCCCGCCGGTGAACACGCGCCCGTCCGAAACGGACGCGATCTCTTCAGCCGACAGCCCCCGACGCTCCGCCACGAGATTGCGGAACCAGGCGAAGCTGTCTTCCAGAAGTTCGCGCATCGCTTCGCGCACTTCGTCCGACATCGGGCTGAGACCCGTCGGCTGGCCCTTCAGCGGCGCACTCTTGATCTCGTCCACCCGCACGCCGAGCGTGTCGAGGAGACCCGAGACGTCCGGCGACTGGAAGATCACGCCGATGGAACCGGTGATGGAATTGCGCCGCGCGACGATATGGTCGCCCGCAATGGCCGCGATATAGCCGCCCGAGGCCGCGACGGATCCGACGGTCACGGCAAGCGGCTTCACCTCTGCAAGATCGCGCAGGCTCTCATAGAGCGCCTCGGAGCCGGACACTGTGCCGCCGGGACTGTCGACGTGCAGGATGACGGCGGCGACGCTGTCGTCTTCCGCAAGGTCGCCGATGCCCTCGATCATCACGGGATCGTCGACGATGGTGCCTTCGATCGTCAGGCGGGCGATGCGCTCCCCGCGGATGGGGGAGACGCCAGCGCGGTCGATCGCGACGACGAGCGCGACGACCGCGAAAAGAATGGCGGCGAACCGCCAGAAGCGGCCGCGACGGCGGAGGCGACGACGTTCCAGAACCTCGTCAATGTCACGCGCCATCGCGGCCTGCTCCCGTTCTCAGAGGGCGAAGATCACTCCTCGTCGCCCTTGTCCTTCTGCGCCTTCGACAGCGCGGCGCCCAGGATGTCGCCGAGCGAGGCGCCGGAGTCGGACGAGCCGTACTGGGCCACCGCCTCCTTCTCCTCGGCGATCTCGAGCGCCTTGATCGACACGCCGATCGAACGGCCCGAACGGTCGACATTGGTCACGCGGGCATCGAGCTTGTCGCCCACGGCGAACCGCTCCGGACGCTGTTCCGAGCGGTCGCGCGACAGGTCGGCCCGGCGGATGAAGGCTTCCGCCCCTTCCGCACCCACCGCCACGACGAGACCGTTGTCCTGGACCGCCTTGACCGTGCAGGTGACCGTGTCGCCCTTGCGCAGGCCGGCCGACGCGCTCTCGAACGGATCGCCCTCGAGCTGCTTGATGCCGAGCGAGATGCGCTCCTTCTCGGTATCGACGTCGAGCACCTTCGCCTTGACGATGTCGCCCTTCTTGTACTCCTTGATCACCACGTCGCCCGGACGGTTCCAGTCCAGGTCGGACAGGTGGACCATGCCGTCCACGTCGCCCGGCAGACCGATGAACAGGCCGAACTCGGTCATGTTCTTGACCTCGCCCTCGATCTCGGTGCCGACCGGATACTGCTCGACGAACGTCGACCACGGGTTGTCCATGCACTGCTTCAGGCCGAGGCTGATGCGGCGCTTGTCCGGATCGACCTCGAGCACCATCACCTCGACCTCCTGGGAGGTGGAGACGATCTTGCCCGGGTGGACGTTCTTCTTCGTCCAGGACATCTCCGAGACGTGCACCAGGCCCTCGACCCCCGGCTCCAGCTCCACGAAGGCGCCGTAGTCGGTGATGTTGGTGACGCGGCCGGTGAACTTCACGCCGACCGGGTACTTGGCTTCCACGCCGTCCCACGGGTCGGCCTGCAGCTGCTTGATGCCCAACGAGATGCGCTGCGTCTCGGGGTTGACCTTGATGATCTGCACCTTGAGCTGCTGGCCGATCTGGACGATCTCGGACGGGTGGTTGACCCGGCGCCACGCCATGTCGGTGACGTGCAGCAGGCCGTCGACGCCGCCGAGGTCCACGAACGCACCGTAGTCGGTGATGTTCTTGACCACGCCCTCGACCACGTCGCCCTCGCGGAGGTTCTCGACCAGCTCCTGACGCTGCTCGGCACGCGCTTCCTCGAGCACGGCGCGGCGAGAGACCACGATGTTGCCGCGGCGGCGGTCCATCTTCAGGATCTGGAACGGCTGCGGCACGTTCAGCAGCGGGGTCACGTCGCGCACCGGGCGCACGTCGACCTGGCTGCCCGGAAGAAACGCCACGGCGCCGCCGAGATCGACGGTGAAGCCGCCCTTGACGCGGCCGAAGATATGGCCCTCGACCCGGTCGTTCTTCTCCGCCGCCTTCTCCAGACGGTCCCAGGCTTCCTCGCGGCGCGCCTTGTCACGGCTGAGCACGGCCTCGCCGCGCGCATTCTCGATCCGGTCGAGATAGACCTCGACCACGTCGCCGACCTTGGGCTGGCTGCCCTGGCCGCCACGTCCGAATTCCTTGAGTTCGACCCGGCCTTCCGTCTTGAGGCCGATGTCGATCACCGCGAAGTCGTTCTCGACGGCGATCACGGTGCCCTTGACGACGGAGCCTTCCACCGGGACTTCGGTCTCGAAGCTCTCGTCGAGCATCGCGGCGAAGTCGTCGCGGGTGGGGTTGAAGCTCTCGCCTTGCGTTTGATTCGTCATGTAAAGTCTTTCTCCTGATCATTCGTTCATTTCGGGCCAGCCGGTTGGCTCCGGCGGTCTTCCCCGAATGCGCCCGCCCCCGATGGGGCGATGCCGGGGTCTCGTTGATGTCACGTCACGGACAAACGTCAAACGCGCCCCGGGCCGGGTCGTCCCCTCGCCCGCAGCGCCTCCTCGGTCAGTCGGATCGCTTCTGCGACGGCGCTGTCTATATCCATTTCGGTGGTGTCGAGCAAGCATGCGTCGTCCGCACGCGCCAGGGGCGCCGATGCGCGGCCCGCGTCGCGGGCGTCCCGCGCGCGGATGTCGGACAGCACCTCCGCTTCCGTTAGCTGATCGCCGCGGCGCAAGAGTTCAAGATGGCGGCGGTGCGCGCGGGTCTCCGCCGCGGCCGTGACGAAGAGCTTGAGGTCGGCATCGGGGCACACGACCGTGCCGATGTCGCGCCCGTCGAGCACCGCGCCCGGCGCGCCGCCCGGGGGGTGCGCCGCGAAGTCCCGCTGGAATTCGAGAAGGGCTGCCCGCACGCCCGGAATGGCGGCGACGACCGAGGCCGCAGCCCCTGCCGCCTCGCCGCGCAAGGCCGGGTCGTCGAGCTGGCCGGGGACGAGCGCGCGCGCCGCCGCCTCCGCGGCTGCCGGATCGGCCGGGTCTTGCCCGGCCGCACGGACGGCGTGCCCCACGGCGCGGTAGATTGCGCCCGTGTCGAGATGCGCGAAGCCGAAATGCCGGGCCAGCGCGCGGCCGATGGTGCCCTTGCCGGACGCGGCGGGCCCGTCGATGGCGATCACCGGACCGCGCGCGGTCATGCCGGCGGCGCCTCGCGGAACGCCGCGCCGAACCCGGTCATCAGCGCCTCGAACTCCGGGAAACTGGTGGCGATCATGCGGGCGTCGTCGACGCCGACGGGCGCCCGCGCGGAAAGACCGAGCACAAGGAAGGACATGGCGATGCGGTGGTCCAGGTGCGTGGCGACCGTCGGCCCGCCCGGCACAGCGCCTGGCGCGCCCGTGACCGTCATGCCGTCCGGGCTCTCGGCCACCTTCACGCCGCACGCCTCCAGCCCGCGCGCCATGGCGGCGATCCGGTCGCTTTCCTTCACGCGCAACTCGCCGATGCCCTGCATCACCGTCTCCCCCTCGGCATGGGCGGCGGCGACACAGAGAATGGGGTATTCGTCGATCATGGAAGGTGCACGCTCCCGCGGCACGGTCACACCCTTCAGCGCGGAATGGCGCGCCACGAGATCGCCGACGGGTTCCCCCGCCTCCTCGCGCGCGTTTTCGATCACCAGATCGGCGCCCATCTCCCGCAGCGTGTCGAACAGACCCGTGCGGCCCGGATTGAGGCCGACGCCCTCCATGCGAACCTCGGAGCCCGGCACGGTCAGCGCCGCGACCAGCGGGAAGGCCGCCGACGACGGGTCGCCCGGCACCGCGACGGCGGCAGCAACCAGCTCCGGCTCCCCGTCGAGGGCGATCTCGCGGCCCTCGCGCCCCTCGGTCACCGTCACCGTAGCGCCGAAGTGGCGCAGCATCCGCTCGGTATGGTCGCGGGTCGCTTCCGGCTCCACCACGATCGTGCGTCCGGGCGCATTGAGGCCTGCCAGCAGCACCGCCGACTTCACCTGGGCGGAGGCGACCGGCAGGACATAGCGGATGGCGCGCGCCCGCGCGGCCCCGCGCAGCGTCAGCGGCAGCCGCCCGCCCTCTCGCGAAAGCCACGTCGCCCCCATCTCGCCCAGCGGCGTCAGCACGCGGCCCATCGGCCTGCGCGACAGAGACGCGTCGCCCGTGAACGTTGCCGTGATCGGATGACCCGCGACGAGGCCCATGACGAGCCGCGCGCCCGTACCGGAATTGCCGAGGTCGAGCACGCCCGTGGGCTCCGCCAGTCCGCCGACGCCCACGCCGCGCACGCGCCAGGCGCCCGGCCCCTCGCGCGCGACCTCCGCGCCCAGCGCGCCCATGGCGGCGGCGGTGCGCAGCACGTCTTCGCCCTCCAGCAGGCCGGTGATCCGGGTCTCCCCCACCGCCAGCGCGCCGAAGATCAGCGCGCGGTGCGAGACCGACTTGTCGCCGGGGGCGCGGCCCGTGCCCGACAAGGGGCCGGACGCCGCCGAAACGAGCGGCCGCGGCGCGCTCTCGGGGTCTGCGGACATGGACGTCTCCGGTCGCTGGAACGGCCGCTTCGGGCCGCCGGTGCGCGCGCAAACTGACCGATCCCGCGCGGTCCCGCAAGCCGGGCGCGCAGAAAAAGCGAAAGCCCGGCCGCCACGATGCGATTTTGACTTTTGACAGAGGCCCGGCAGCGTGGCAAACACCCCGGCGCCTGCCACGGATCGCGCGGGCGCGAACCCGGAACGCCTGCCGCCAGCGCGCGGGGGTGGCCGGGCTCCAGCAGCCAAGGGGGATGGACGCCATGGCCAAACCGGAATGGGGCACGAAGCGCATCTGCCCCGCCTGCGAGACGAAATTCTACGACCTGGGCAAGACCCCGCCGCTGACCTGCCCGAAGTGCGGCGAAACCTTCGAGCCCGAGGTGGTGCTGAAGTCGCGCAAGACGCGGCCGGCCGACAAGGCCCCCGCCAAGCGCGCGCCGAAGAAGGCCGAGGAAGAGGACGAGGATCTCGAGGAGGAAGACCTCGAGGACGACGAGTCCGACGAAGATGAGGACGAGGACGACGCCGACGCTTCCGACGACGAGGAGGAAGAGGCCGACGACCTGCCCGAGATCGACGAGGACGAGGACGAGGACGAAGACCTCGACGAGGATCTTGGCGACGATGACGACGAGGACATCGACGACATCGACGATCTCGACGACGAGGAGGACCTGCCCCTCGACGACGAAGAGGAGGACCTGCCGCTCGATGAGGAAGACGAGGACGAGGACAAGGATCTGCCCAAGCGCTGAGGCGGCGCGCGTTTGAAATCGCGCTGATTTTCAGGTTGAACCCCTGACCGGAACAGCGTATATCCCCGCCGCGGCCGCGACATCCCAACACGCGGCGGCCAGGGTTTCGGGGCCATAGCTCAGTTGGGAGAGCGCTTGAATGGCATTCAAGAGGTCGGCGGTTCGATTCCGCCTGGCTCCACCAGATCGAGAGGCCCGGCGCCGCCAGCGCCGGGCCTTTTCGCATCCGGGCGGCGGCGGGCCCAACTGCTTGAACCGCTCCGCACACACCCCATTTCTCAAGACATGCCAACGACGCGCCGCGCGCCGGTTACCGGGCGGGCCGTCCTACTGTCGCTTCTCGAGGAGGACAGACGATGAGTCGCATGTCGCTGTTGAACAGCCCCCAGCTTCTGGGCTTCGACCATGTCGAGCGGATGCTGGAACAGCTGTCGAAGTCGGGGGGCGAAAGCTACCCGCCCTACAATATCGAGCGGGTGGGCGACGATCGCCTGCGCATCACGCTCGCCGTCGCGGGCTTCCGGCTGGAAGACCTCTCGATCACGCTGAAGGACAAGCACCTGGTGATCGCCGGCAAGCAGGCCGATGACAAGGAGCGGGTCTATCTGCATCGCGGCATCGCCGCGCGCCAGTTCCAGCGCAGCTTCCTGCTGGCGGACGGCATCGAGGTGCAGAGCGCCCGCATGGCGGACGGCCTCTTGCACATCGACCTGCGCCGCCCCCGCGCGGAAGAGGTCGTGCGCGAGATCAAGATCACCTCGGCAGACTCCTGAGGACGCGACCCCTGCGGCCCATCACCTGAATCGCAAGGAATACGCATGATCGCCAAACGAAATCCGGGCGCCGATGGCGCCATCTCGACCGAGGCGCTGCTTGCGCTCGGCACCCCCGACACGGTGTACAT
>JAJLJT010000090.1:0-5129 GCA_033844555.1 Alphaproteobacteria bacterium
CCGCGCCCGGAACCAGGCGTAGTTCACGCTGTCGTAGTCGGCATGTTCGTCGAGGCCGATCAGCAGGGCGTCGGGCGGATCGCCCGGCGTGCCGATCATGCGCGCGAAGGCCGCGGTGGCGACGAGGGCCCGCAGGCTCGCGGTATCGAGGCGGGAGGTTTCCGCCTCGAACGCATTGTTCAGCGCGAGCAGGCCGTCGAGGTCCCCCTCCCCGATCTCGCGGATCGCCGGTGCCGCCATGCCGCCCTCGCCCCTTCGTGCCCGTTCGTGCCCGTTCGTGCCCCGGCCGTCTTGAAGCATGGGCGGCGGAGGCGGCGCAAGGGCGGGTGCGAGGTGGCCGGCGCCTCGCCAATAACACGAGCGCCCCGGGCATGGGTCCCCGGCACGGAGGCCGGGTACGGCGAAAGTTACGGAACTGTCATCCCCGGGCTTGTCCCAGGGGCGACAGAGTGTGATGGGGCGGCCGCCGTCCTCAGCCGAGCGGCGGAATGCGCAGCACCCAGCCCGGCTGGATGAGGTCGGGGTTCTTCACGGGCGGCGTGTTGGCCTTCACGATCTCGGTATATTTCGCGCCCTTGCCCTTGCCGTAATGCGCCTCGGCGATCTTCCAGAGGCTGTCGCCCTTCTGCACGGTGTAGAACACGGCCTCCGGCGCCGGCGCCTCGACCGCGAGCGCGGACGTGTCGACCGTGGCGATGCCGGCGGTGTTGCCGAGCGCGAGCACGATCTTTTCCGCCTCCTCCTGCGTGGGCGCGCGGCCCGCCAGCTTCACCGTGTCGCCCTCGACCGCGACCTCGATCCCGTCGGCGGCCAGCCCGTGCTCGGCCACCGACTTCTTCAGATCCTCCGGCGTCGCGGCCTCCGCCGACCCGCCGAAAAGCTTCGCACCGGCTTCCTTGATGAAGCTGAACAGACCCATGGACGCACTTCCTCCCCGCACATGCGGGCGCGCCGCAGCCCCGCCCGCGTGATGAACACGGGCGCGAGGCTACAACGCCCAAAGCGGGCATGAAAGTGGAATCGCTCTCCCCTGGGTTGCGCTTCCCGCGCCGCCTCAGCGCCCCGAAAGCAGGCGGCGGATCGAGGGCGGAACCTCCACGCCCTCGACGAGACGGCCGTCGTCGAGAGGCTGGCCGAGCCCGGTGACGACGGGAATCACGCCGCCCCAGGCCTGCGTGCCATAGTCGGCCTCGTCCTCCACCGGGCCGCCCGCGCGGACCTTGGCGGAGGCAGCCTCGATCTCCACGGCGACGACGGCGGTCTGCTTCAGCTCGGTATCGAAGGGCGCGCGCAGCTCGTCCCAGCGGCCGGGAATGAGATGGTCGGTCAGCAGTGTCATGGCGCGGGTCCGCCCCTCCTCGTCCTCGATCACGGTCCCTGTCCCGTGCACGACGACGGAGCGGTAGTTCATGCTGGAGTGGAAGGCGGAGCGCGCGGCCACGATGCCATCGACATGGGTCACGGTTACGCAGACGGGCGCGGGCTCCCGAAAGACGCGCATCAGGCGGGTGGTGCGCGCGCCGTGGATGTAGAGCGTCTCTCCGTCGCGCGCGTAGATCATCGGGATCACGACGGGCCGTCCGTCCTCGACGATGCCGACATGCGCCACCAGACCGGAATCGAGGATGGCGTGCACGCGCTCCCGGTCGTAGACCGCGCGCTTGTCGACGCGGACCCGGTTGCGGCGGCTGACGGGATAGGCGTCGCCCGACGCGGGCGGCGCGTCCTCGGACCTGATGGGCACGGTCGGCTCGGTCATCGATTATGCTCCCTTCGGCGGTTGCGCCCGGCAATGCGCCCCGACTATGCGAGATGCCCGGACGGCTGGAAACCCGGATTTCCCGCATGTCCGGCACGCTTTCGCGCAGGCCGCCGCGCCCCGCCCCGGATCATCCGGGCTTTCTCGCGCGGCGGCCTTGCCCTAGGTTGTGGGCCATGACCATGCGACGCCACCCGATCGCCCGTGCCGCAGCGCTTGCCCTGGCGCTCGCCGCGGCAGCCTGTGCGCAACCGATGCAGAGCCCGCCGCCGCGCGAGAACGCGCAGCGGGAAACGAGCCCCGCCGTGCCCCCGCCCGGACAGATGGACGTGGTGCGGGTGAGCCGCCTCTACGCCGCCGATGCCCGGCAGGTGCCGGGGGTGCTGCGCCGTTTCGACGGGCTGACGCCGGAAATCCTGCGGCGCGTGCGGATCAACGAGGTCGACCTGCTGCTGGCGGCGCCGGAAGGCCGCCGCTACCGGGAGGAGCCGTTCCACAAGGCGCTGGCGGTGGCGGAGCCGCCGGAAACCTGCCCCTACCACGCGGTCGCGACGGGCGCGCGCAGCCCGCGGGCCGCGGTCGAGGCCGCGCTCGGCCAATGCCTGGCCGCCGTCGCCCCGATCAACCGTGCGCGCGGGACCGACTGCGGCTGCGAGATCGTGGCGATCGACACCGCGCTGCTGGTCGAGCCGGAAGCCCTGCCCTATCGCGACCGGCTGCAGGCACACCTTGTCCGCCAGACGCGCAACGGCGGCATGCTGAGCCGCCAGGTGCTGATCGCGAGCGTGAGCACCGCCCCGCCCGTGCACGAGATGCGCCTCGTCACCGCGCGGGGCGAGACGGTATGCACCGGCGAGATGACCGACCGCGCGCCCGGCGAGGCGAAAATCGCACTCGATTGCCCCGGGATCGGCGGACGCCTGGCTGGCGAGATGAAGGTCGAGGGATTCCGCGACGGACGGCCGTTCGGCGCGGCGCTGCTTTCGGGCGCGGAGGGCCGGGCGGCGTTGTTCCTCGGCTATTCGGAAACCGAGTACCGGGAGGCGCGCGCGGCCCTGCTGCCGCGCCTGCTGGCCGCGGCGCGCTGAGATGGCGCGGGGCGGCGCATGCAGGCGGCATTGCGGCGGACGATACGCACGGCGGGGGCTGCGCTCGGCGCGCTCGCGCTCGCGGGTACGGTGCTGACGATGACGCCCGGCGCACGGGCCTGGATGTGGGCGGCGCTGTTCGGGCCGCCGGACCTCGGCGCGGTGGATTTCAGGACGCTGGAACGGCCCGGCACGCCCAACACCTGGCTCGTCTGCCCGAAGGGGCATTGCCCGGGCGCGGTGGCCGATGCGGCCCCGCCGGTGTTCGCGGTCGCGGCACCGGTGCTGTTCGCCGCGGTGCGGGAGGCCGCGCGGGCCGACCCGCTGACGCAGGAGGTGGCGGCGGACGCGGCCGCGGGCACCTTGCGCTTCGTCGCGCGCACGCCGCTGATGCACTATCCCGACACGGTGAGCGTGGAGGTGCTGGAGGCCGGGGCGGAGCGGTCGACGCTCGCCCTCTACAGCCGCTCGCAGATCGGGCGCAGCGACTTCGGCGCGAACGGCAAGCGCGCCGAGCGCTGGCTCGCGCGGCTTAAGCAGGCGCTGCCGGTGGCGGAGGACTGAGGGCGCGGGGCCTCAGCGCCGCCAGGCGGGGCGCGCGAGGCGGCTGGAGACGCGTTGCACGAGGCGCGTGTTGTCCGTGCCGAGGTTGAGCGCCCAGAAGTGCCCGCGCTCGGGGTCGCAGACATAGCCGATGCCCGCCTCGGTCACGTCGGCAAGCTCCATGTTGCGGCGGTGGCTCGGGCTCTCGATCCAGCCGCGCACGATGCCGGCGGGGGTCGCGTAGTTCCAGCCGACGTTCTCGGCGCGCGCATAGCCCGAATAGCCCACCTTCTCGATCCGGTCGACGAAGGTCTCGCCGCGCGCGCCATAGTGCGAGAGCACGCTGCGCCGCGCGAGATCGGCCACGTGCATCATGGCGGCGGCGGTCAGCTGCGCCTCCAGCTGCACCGGCCGCAGCCCCTGCGAGGCGCGGTAGGCGTTGATCTCGTCCACGACGGCCTGCGCCAGCGCCGGATCGGCGGCGGTCTGCGTGCAGGTCGCGGGGCTGGAGACGGGAATGGCGCTGGAGCGGGCATCGGCCTGCGTCGAGGCGAGGGACAGCCCGGAGAGGACCAGTGCGGCGGCGATGAATAGTCTCTGGATCACGCTCATGCAGAAGACCGTGACAGAGCTATTTTAATTGACGCTTTACAGAAATGGTAAAGGGGTATCGTGAATTTATATTAGGGCTAATATTTATTTACTTAAATTTTTATATGTATCTTTGCGGTGTCTGCGGGGTCTTGCCACCAATCCCCGTCATGCCCGCGCGCTTGCTTTCTTCTCATTCTCCCGTCATCCCCCGGCCCGTCCCGGCGATCCATTGTCGCCGACGCGTGCCGAAGACGCGAAAGTGGTCGCTGCCGCCTCCCTCACGAAGCGGACGCCCCGGGCATGGGCCCTCGGGACAAGCCCGAGGGCGACGGGTGGGCAGGCGCGAACCCCCCGCCCTTCCCTTCGCGCGGACGGGCGGCCATATTGCGGGCCATGGCCGATCTCGCACCGCACGTGGACCCCGCGCTCTGGATTCCGCACCGCCCGGAACGCCCCGACAAGATCGAGGGCGGCAAGCGGCTGGTCATGCAGACCGAGTACCAGCCCGCAGGCGACCAGCCGGCGGCGATCGCGGAGCTTGTCGAGGGCATCGGCGCGGAGGAGCGCGACCAGGTGCTGCTGGGCGTCACCGGGTCCGGCAAGACCTTCACAATGGCCAAGGTGATCGAGGCGACGCAGCGCCCGGCGCTGATCCTGGCGCCCAACAAGACGCTGGCCGCCCAGCTCTACGAGGAGTTCAAGCGCTTCTTCCCGGAGAACGCGGTCGAATACTTCGTCTCCTACTACGACTATTACCAGCCGGAAGCCTATGTCCCGCGCACGGACACCTATATCGAGAAGGAATCCTCGGTCAACGAGCAGATCGACCGGATGCGCCACTCGGCGACGCGGGCGCTGCTGGAACGCGACGACGTGATCATCGTGGCGTCGGTGTCGTGCATCTACGGCATCGGCTCGGTCGAGACCTATTCGTCCATGACGCTGGACGTGAAGACGGGCGAGACCATCGGCCAGCGCGACCTGATCGCGGGCCTCGTCAGCCTGCAATACAAGCGCAACGACGCCGCCTTCCAGCGCGGCACGTTCCGGGTGCGCGGCGACGTGATCGAACTGTGGCCGGCGCACCTGGAGGACGCGGCGTGGCGGTTCTCCCTCTTCGGCGACGAGATCGAGGAGATGGTGGA
>JAJLJT010000091.1:0-4780 GCA_033844555.1 Alphaproteobacteria bacterium
GCCTACGGTTCGCGCCTCATCGTGGCGGAGGGCGACAAGGTGAAGCGCGGCCAGCGCGTGGCCGAGTGGGATCCCTACACCCTGCCGATCATCACCGAGCTTTCGGGCAAGGTGAAGTTCATCGACCTCGTCGAGAACGTGTCGGTCCGCGACGTGACGGACGAGGCGACGGGCATTTCCAGCCGCGTCGTGGTCGACTGGCGCTCGAACGCGCGCGGCGGCGACCTGCGGCCGGCCATCGCGCTGGTCGACGACGAGGGCGAGCCCGTGCGTCACGAGAACGGCAACCCGCTGCTCTATCTGCTGTCGGTCGACGCGATCCTGTCGGTCGAGGACGGCCAGCAGGTCCATTCGGGCGACGTGCTCGCGCGGATCCCGCGGGAAAGCGCCAAGACGCGCGACATCACGGGCGGTCTGCCGCGCGTGGCGGAGCTGTTCGAGGCGCGCCGTCCCAAGGACCACGCGGTCATCGCCGACGTCGACGGGACCGTGCGGTTCGGCAAGGACTACAAGAACAAGCGCCGCATCATCATCGAGCCTGCGGACGAGAGCCGCGAGCCGATCGAATATCTGGTGCCCAAGGGCAAGCACATCGCCGTGCAGGAGGGCGATTTCATCTCCCGCGGCGACTATCTGCTCGACGGCAACCCGGCGCCGCACGACATCCTGGCCGTGCTCGGGGTCGAGGAGCTTGCCCGCTACCTCATCAACGAGATCCAGGACGTCTACCGGCTCCAGGGCGTCAAGATCAACGACAAGCACATCGAGGTGATCGTCCGCCAGATGCTGCAGAAGGTCGAGATCACCGACGGCGGCGACACCACGCTGCTGGCGGGCGAGCAGGTGGACGTGCAGGAGCTGGAGGAGGTGAACGCCCGCGCCGAGCGCGAGGGGTACCGTCCCGCCAGCGGCTCGCCGGTTCTTCTCGGCATCACCAAGGCCAGCCTGCAGACCCGGTCCTTCATCTCGGCGGCGTCGTTCCAGGAGACCACGCGCGTCCTGACCGAAGCGTCGGTCAACGGCAAGGTCGACGGCCTCGACGGCCTGAAGGAGAACGTGATCGTCGGGCGCCTGATCCCCGCGGGGACGGGCGCAATGATGAACACGCTCCGCCGGGTTGCCGGTCAGCGGGACCGCGAGATTCTCGCCGCCCGCGAGGAGGCGCAGGCCCAGGCGCTGGCGGAAGCCGGCGGCGATGGCGGCGACGAGGAATCGAGCGCGGCGTGATCCGCGGGCGGACATCTCCCGGTGTCCGCGCGAAAGACAGGTGCAGGGGGCGGTTCAGGCCGTCCCCTGTTGCCGTCTCAGGCCCGGAAATCCGGGGTTTTTCGGACCCATGAAGATTTCTGAAACAGGGCTTGACGGGGCTGGGGGCCACTCATAGTATCCGCGCACCTTGGAAGGCGGGGTACGTGGCTGCCACCATACGGCCCCGACAAGATGCTGGAAAAGGTCGGAACATGACGGGGCCTTCGGGTTTCGTCCTCTGAATGGCAAGCGCCGCGGGGTCATCCCGACGTGCGCTGATGTTTTTTTGTTGGGCGCAGGCCCTGGAGAGCAGAGCGAGCAGGATGCCGACGATCAATCAGTTGATCCGCAAGCCGAGGAAGGCGCCGGTGAACCGGAACAAGGTTCCGGCTCTGGAAGCGTGCCCTCAGCGCCGCGGCGTGTGCACCCGCGTCTACACGACGACGCCGAAGAAGCCGAACTCGGCGCTGCGTAAGGTGGCCAAGGTCCGCCTGACCAGCGGGTACGAGGTTATCGGCTACATCCCGGGCGAAGGCCACAACCTGCAGGAACACTCGGTGGTTCTGATCCGCGGCGGCCGCGTGAAGGACCTTCCGGGCGTCCGTTATCACATCGTTCGCGGCGTGCTCGACACGCAGGGCGTCAAGGACCGCAAGCAGCGCCGTTCGAAGTACGGCGCCAAGCGGCCGAAGTAAGGAGGGGCGCGCATGTCACGGCGGCATCGTGCAGAGAAGCGGGAAATCCTTCCCGACGCCAAGTTCGGCGACATCGTGGTTGCGAAGTTCATGAACAACATGATGCGCGACGGCAAGAAGTCCGCGGCCGAGAGCATCGTCTACGGCGCGTTCGACCGCATCACGGAGCGGACGAGCAAGGATCCGGTCGACGTGTTCCACGAGGCGATGGAAAACGTCAGCCCGGCGATCGAGGTGCGCTCCCGCCGGGTCGGCGGCGCGACCTACCAGGTGCCCGTCGAGGTGCGCAGCGAGCGGCGCCAGGCGCTGGCGATCCGCTGGCTCATCACGGCCGCGCGCGCGCGTTCGGAGCCGACGATGGTCGACCGTCTCTCGGGCGAGCTGGTCGATGCCGCGAACAACCGCGGCAACGCGGTCAAGAAGCGCGAAGACACCCACAAGATGGCAGAGGCGAACCGCGCCTTCTCCCACTACCGCTGGTAATCGACGGATATCTGGACGGCCCTACCCGGTACGGGACGAGGCGAAAGGCAGGACACCATGGCTCGCGAGACAGACCTCTCGCTCTATCGCAACATCGGCATCATGGCGCACATCGATGCCGGCAAGACGACGACGACGGAGCGCGTTCTCTTCTACACCGGCCGCAGTCACAAGATCGGCGAAGTGCACGAAGGTGCCGCGACGATGGACTGGATGGAGCAGGAGCAGGAGCGCGGCATCACCATCACGTCGGCTGCCACGACTGCGTTCTGGCCGGGCCGTGACGGCACGCGCTACCGCGTGAACATCATCGACACGCCGGGCCACGTGGACTTCACCATCGAGGTGGAGCGTTCGCTGCGCGTGCTCGACGGTGCGATCTGCGTGCTCGACGGCAACCAGGGTGTCGAGCCGCAGACCGAGACCGTCTGGCGCCAGGCCGACAAGTACAAGGTTCCGCGCATCGCGTTCGTCAACAAGATGGACAAGATCGGCGCCGACTTCTTCAACTGCGTCGAGATGCTGCAGTCGCGCGTCGCCGCGAACCCGGTGGCCCTGCAGCTTCCGATCGGGTCCGAGAACGACTTCCGCGGCGTGATCGACCTGATCGAGATGAAGGCGATCGTCTGGGAAGACGAGACGCTGGGCGCGAAGTTCAACACCGTCGACATCCCCGAGGATCTGCTCGCGCAGGCCGAGGAGTGGCGCGGCAAGATGCTCGAGACGATCGTCGAGCTCGACGATGACGTGATGGAAGCGTACCTCGAGGGGAACGAGCCCGATCACGCGACGATCCGCAGCCTGGTCCGCAAGGGCACGAACAGCTTCAAGTTCGTTCCGGTGATGTGCGGTTCCGCGTTCAAGAACAAGGGCGTGCAGCCGCTTCTTGATGCCGTGGTCGACTTCCTTCCGGCGCCGACGGACGTCGCCTCGGTGCGCGGCTTCAAGCCGGACAACCCGGAAGAGGAAGTGGTCCGCAAGACCTCCGACAACGAGCCGTTCGCGGCTCTGGCGTTCAAGATCATGAACGACCCCTTCGTGGGCTCGCTGACCTTCGTGCGCATCTATTCCGGCGTGCTGAAGTCGGGCGACTCGATCCTGAACTCGGTGAAGGACAAGCGCGAGCGCATCGGCCGCATGCTGCAGATGCACGCGAACCACCGCGAGGAGCTGAAGGAGGCCTATGCCGGCGACATCGTCGCGATCGCGGGCCTGAAGCTGACGACGACGGGCGAGACGCTGTGCGACCCGATGAAGCCGGTCGTGCTGGAGTCGATGGAATTCCCCGATCCGGTCATCGAGATCGCGGTCGAGCCGAAGACGAAGGCCGACCAGGAGAAGATGGCGAACGCGCTCCAGCGTCTGGCGCAGGAGGATCCCTCCTTCCGCGTCGCGACCGATCAGGAGTCGGGCCAGACCATCATCAAGGGCATGGGCGAGCTTCACCTGGACATCATCGTCGACCGCATGCGGCGCGAGTTCAAGGTCGAGGCGAACGTCGGCCAGCCGCAGGTCGCCTACCGCGAGACGATCTCCAAGTCGGCCGAGATCGACTACACCCACAAGAAGCAGACCGGCGGTTCGGGCCAGTTCGCGCGCGTCAAGATCGTGCTCGAGCCGAACGAGGTCGGCGCCGGCCGCGAGTTCGTGTCGGAGATCGTGGGCGGCTCGATCCCGCGGGAATACATCCCAGGCGTCGAGAAGGGCATCGCGTCTGTATCGGACTCCGGCGTGATCGCCGGCTTCCCGGTCATCGACTACAAGGTCCGTCTGGTCGACGGCGCGTTCCACGACGTCGACTCCAGCGTTCTCGCGTTCGAGATCGCCTCGCGCGCAGCGTTCCGTGAAGGTCTGCAGAAGGCCGGTCCGGTGCTGCTCGAGCCGGTCATGAAGGTCGAGGTTCTGACGCCGGAAGACTTCATGGGCGACGTGATCGGCGACCTGAACTCCCGCCGCGGCCTGATCCGCGGCACGGAAGCCCGCGGCAACGCCCAGATCATCCAGGCGTTCGTCCCGCTGGCGAACATGTTCGGCTATGTGAACACGCTGCGCTCCATGACCCAGGGGCGTGCGCAGTACACCATGCAGTTCGATCACTATGAGCAGGTGCCGCAGAACGTCTCCGACGAAGTGCGCGCCAAGTTTGCATCCTGAGCGGCGGGTTCCCCCGTCTGACGCTGGTCTGACAGAGTAGAAGGCACGGAGAGGCCACCATGGCGAAAGCGAAGTTTGAGCGGTCGAAGCCGCACTGCAACATTGGGACGATTGGTCACGTTGACCATGGGAAGACCTCGTTGACGGCTGCGATCACGAAGGTGCTGGCGGAGACGGGCGGTGCGACCTATTCGGCGTAC
>JAJLJT010000092.1:0-12331 GCA_033844555.1 Alphaproteobacteria bacterium
TTTCCTACGGTTTGACCGCCGACCGGGAAGTGCTGTTCCGCGTACTCTATTACGACTGCGCTCCCTATCGCGGATCGGTGCCGCTTCCAATTTCCGGAAACAGGCATGAATTCAACGCCTCGGATGCCTGGCTGAAGGAAATCGCTGGATTCGATCTCTTTGCGGTTCGGCGTGGTGACCTGAAATTCCGTGGTTTCAAGCCGAAAAGACGGGCGCAACGGGGCAGTGAGGGGCGTCCTCTGACAGATCAGGACTTCAAGCCCGATTTCGAGCAGAAGGGCGTCGACATGCGCATCGGCCTCGACATGGCCTCCTTCGCCTACGAGCGCAGTGTCGAACGGATCATCCTCGTAAGCGCGGATACCGACTGCATTCCCGCGATGAAGCTGGTGAGAAAGGCCGGGCTCCAGGTGGTGCTGATCCAGTTGCCTGGCGCCCATATCGCGCCCGAGCTGACGTGGCATGCGGACTTCGTCCGGACGGTAGGCTGGCCGCTGGGGACGTCTGCGCCAGCCGACCGCGCGCAGGTATGACACTACATTCGCACGATGCGAACCGGTACATGTCACGCCATCGCCACCGGCACACGAAATAGGGGACCCGCGAGGGTCCCCTTTGGCGTTCCAGAGCGTGGCGGCCGCCGGCCCGAAGGCAGGTGGGGCCGGCCGGCAGACGTCAGTCCGCGGCCTTCTCCGCCTTCTCCTCGACAATTTCCTCGCCGGTTTCCTGGTCAACGACCTTCATGGACAGGCGGACCTTGCCGCGGTCGTCGAAGCCAAGCAGCTTCACCTTCACGATGTCGCCCTCGTTGACCACGTCGGTGGTCTTGGCGACCCGCTCCTTCGCAAGCTGCGAGATGTGGACGAGACCGTCGCGCGCGCCGAAGAAGTTCACGAAGGCGCCGAAGTCGACCACCTTCACGACGCGGCCCTCGTAGATCGCGCCCACTTCCGGCTCCGCCACGATCTCGTGGATGCGCTTGCGCGCCGCGTCGATCGCAGACTTGTTCGGCGAGGCGATCTTGATCGTCCCGTCGTCGGAGATGTCGACCTTGGCGCCCGAGGTTTCCACGATGTCGCGGATGACCTTGCCGCCCGTGCCGATCACTTCGCGGATCTTGTCGACGGGGATGTTCATCACCTCGATGCGCGGGGCGTAGTCGGACAGCTGCCCGGTGCCGGCCTGCGCCTTCGTCATCTCGCCCAGGATATGCATGCGGCCGTCCCTGGCCTGGCCAAGCGCCTTCTGCATGATGTCCTTGGTGATGCCCGCGATCTTGATGTCCATCTGCAGCGAGGTCACACCCGCCTCGGTGCCCGCGACCTTGAAGTCCATGTCGCCGAGGTGATCCTCGTCACCGAGGATGTCGGACAGAACGGCGAAGCGGTCCTCTTCCTTGATGAGGCCCATGGCGATGCCCGCCACCGGCCGCTTCAGCGGCACGCCGGCGTCGAGCATGGCGAGCGTTCCGCCGCACACCGTCGCCATCGAGGAGGAGCCGTTCGACTCCGTGATCTCGGAGACGAGACGCAGCGTGTAGGGGAACTCCTCCGCGCTCGGCAGGGCGGCGCGCAGGGCCCGCCAGGCGAGCTTGCCGTGGCCGATCTCGCGGCGGCCGGGCGATCCCATGCGGCCAACCTCGCCGACCGAATAGGGCGGGAAGTTGTAGTGCAGCAGGAAGCGCTGGCGGGAATTGCCCTCGAGCGCGTCGATGATCTGCTCGTCCTCGCCCGTGCCCAGCGTCATGATGCAAAGCGCCTGCGTTTCGCCGCGGGTGAAGAGCGCCGAGCCGTGTGTGCGCGGAAGCACGCCCGTCTCGCACACGATCGGGCGGACGGTGACGAGGTCGCGTCCGTCGATGCGCTTGCCGGTGTCGAGGATCTGGCCGCGGACCACGTCCTGCTCGGCCTTCTTGAAGGCGGTCTTCACCTCGCCCTCGGCGAGGGTGCCCGCCTCGAATTCGGGCGCCAGGTCGGCCATCAGCGCGTCGCGGACGGCGTCCACGCGGGCGCGGCGTTCGGTCTTGTCGACGATGGAGTAGGCCTCGGCGAGACCCGCACGCACAGCGTCCTTGACGCGCGCCTGCACGTCCTTGTCCGCCGGCTCCGGCAGCGGCCAGGGGTCCTTGCCGGCTTCCTCCGCCAGGTCGATGATCAGGTCGATCACCGGCTGCATCTGCTCGTGCCCGAACATCACGGCGCCGAGCATCTCGTCCTCGGACAACTCCTGCGCCTCGGATTCGACCATCATCACCGCCTCGGCGGTGCCCGCCACGACGAGGTCGAGCTTCGACTCCGGCAGTTCGGCATAGGTCGGGTTGAGCACGAAGGCGCCGTCCTTGAAGCCGACGCGGGCAGCCCCGATCGGGCCCATGAAGGGCACGCCCGAGACGGTCAGGGCGGCGGACACCGCGACCATGGCGACCACGTCGGGGTCGTTCTCCATGTCGTGGCTCAGCACGGTGGCGACGACCTGCGTCTCGTTCTTGAAGCCGTCGAAGAAGAGCGGGCGGATCGGCCGGTCGATCAGGCGCGAGGTCAGCGTCTCCTTCTCGGTCGGGCGGCCCTCACGCTTGAAGAAGCCGCCGGGGATCTTGCCCGCCGCGTAAAACTTCTCCTGGTAGTTCACGGTCAGCGGAAAGAAGTCGAGCCCGGGCTTGGGCTGCCGCGCCGCGACAACCGTCGCCAGAACGGTCGTGTCGCCATAGGTGGCGAGCACCGCGCCGTCGGCCTGCCGCGCCATGCGGCCCGTTTCCAGGGTCAGCGTGCGGCCGCCCCATTCCATTTCCTTGCGAGCAATCTTGAACATGTCTGTCCTTCCCATGGCGCCCGCCGGATTGCAGGCACCCTCGTCAATCCGGCGGCCGAACAGGCTGGACGGCCGCCATCGGTGAGCCCGGCCCGGACGCATCATTGCGCCCCCGCTGCCGGGAAAGCCGCCGCGTCACCTCATGCGGCGCGGCGGAAACGACGAAAGCCCCGGCAAGGACGGGACGACCCGTCCAGGGGGGCTAGCGTCCGGATCGGCCGCCCGGGGGTGCGAGGCACTGCGGGCGGCGCAACCGGCATCAGCGGCGCAGGCCGAGACGCTGGATGAGATCGGTGTAACGCTGCGCGTCCTTGCGCTTGAGGTAGTCAAGCAGACGGCGGCGCTGGCTGACCATCTTGAGCAGACCGCGCCGGGAGTGATTGTCCTTGGCGTGGGTCTTGAAGTGCTCGGTCAGGTTGGTGATCCGCTCGGTCAGGATCGCGACCTGAACCTCGGGCGAGCCGGTGTCGCCGGTGCCCTTGGCGAATTCCTGGATGAGCGCGGTCTTGCGCTCCGCAGAGATCGACATCGGTATTGTCCTCTCGTTCGGAAGGCTGGCCGCGAAGGTCAGCCCAGGTTCAATATCCGCCGCGGATGGAACCGGCCTCCGGCGATCACGCCGAGCGCGAGCGGACGGCCGTCCGCAAGCGCCAGCGCATCGATCTCTTCGGCCGGGTCGTAGCCCGCGACGCTGATGGCCTGCCCGTGTCCCACGAGTTCGGCCAGCCTGCCGGTCAGGGCCAGCGCCGGGATGTCGTCCAGCGCGGTCGCAATCGGCAGGAGCGCTCCGGAGAGGTCACCCTCCTCCGAACCGGCGCCCTTATGGCCCAGTTGCTCCAGCGAATCCAGCGAAATCGCGTCCTCCTCGCCGAACGGCGCGACGCGGGTGCGGCGCAAGGCGACGACATGGGCGCAGGTGCCGAGCGCCGCGCCCAGGTCGCGGGCGAGCGCGCGGACATAGGTGCCCTTGCCGCATGTGACCTCCAGAACCGCGTGATCGGCGTCGGGGCGATCCACCAGGGTCAGGGCGTCGATCTCGACCGGCCGGGCCTCCAGCACGACCTCCTCGCCGTCGCGCGCGAGGTCGTAGGCGCGTTCGCCCGCCACCTTGATCGCGGAAAAGGCCGGGGGGCGCTGCAGGATCTCGCCCGTGAAGGCGGGCAGGAGCGAGCGGATCTTCTCATCCGTGGGGCGCACGTCGGAGGTGGCGACGGTCCTGCCCTCTGCGTCGTCCGTGTCGGTCGAAATGCCGAAGCGGACGGTGAAGCGATAGGCCTTCTCGCCGTCCATCACATAGGGCACGGTCTTGGTCGCCTCGCCGAGCGCGATGGGAAGCAGGCCGGTCGCCAGCGGGTCGAGGGTGCCGGCATGGCCTGCCTTGGCCGCATCGAACAGGCGGCGTACCTTGGCCACGGCCTGTGTCGAGGTCATGCCGAGCGGCTTGTCGAGCACCACCCAGCCATGGACGGGCTGCCCCTTGCTGCGCCTGCGGCCCATGGCTCAGTCGTCTCCGTCCCGCGCGTCCTGAGGGCCGCCATGGTCGCCGGTGTCGCGGCGCACCTTCTCCGAGCGCAGGATCTCGTCGATGTGGGAAGCGGTCTCGAAAGAGGTATCGGGCTGAAAATGCAGTTCGATGGCGTACTTGAGCCGGATTTCACGGGCCAGCCGCGTGCGGATCTGCCCGGCCGCGCGCTTCAGCGCCCGGCCCGCCGCCGCCATGGCCGCAGCGTCGGCGCCCAGCGGTGCGAAGAAGACGGTCGCGTGCTTCAGGTCGGGGCTGGTGCGCACTTCCGTGATGGTGATGACGGCGCCCGCGAGGTCGGGGTCGTGGATCTCGCCCCGCATCAGCAGGTCGGCGATGGTGCGGCGGACGAGTTCGCCCACGCGCAACTGCCGCTGCGACGGCCCCTCCGAGGACTTGCGGTGATGACGGCTCATGTCGGTCGGGTCCCGAAATGCAGACGGCCCCGCCCGCGGTTTGCGGTTCGCGGGACCGTCCCGGTTTCCATCGGCGGGCTTACAGCGTCCGCTTGATCTCCTGCACGTCGAAGATCTCGATGACGTCGCCCGGCTGGATGTCCTGGTAGTTCTGGAAGGCCATGCCGCATTCCTGCCCGGCGTGCACCTCCTTCACCTCGTCCTTGAACCGCTTCAGCGTGGACAGCGTGCCTTCGTGGATCACGACGTCGTCGCGGATCAGGCGGACCTTGGCGTCGCGGCGGGCGACACCTTCCGTCATGCGGCAGCCCGCGACCTTGCCGACCTTGGTGATGTTGAAGACCTCCAGGATCTCCGCATTGCCGAGGAAGGTCTCTCGCAGTTCCGGTTCCAGCAGGCCTTCCAGCGCCGCCTTGAGGTCGTCGACCAGGTCGTAGATGACCGAGTAGTAGCGGATCTCGGTCTTGTTCCGCTCCGCCAGGTCGCGCGCCTGCTTGTTGGCGCGGACGTTGAAGCCGATGACGACGGCGTTCGACGCTTCGGCCAGCGTGATGTCGCTCTCGGTGATGCCGCCGACGCCGCCGTGCAGGACGCGCACGGCAACCTCGTCGGTGGACATCTTCTCCAGCGCGCCCTGGATCGCCTCGACCGAGCCCTGCACGTCGGCCTTCAGCACGATCGGGACTTCCTTGCGCTCGCCCTGCTTGAGTTGCGACATCATCTGGTCGAGGGAGCGCACGACCGGCGCTGCCTGGGTTTCCCGCAGCTTGCGCTGGCGATAGTCGACGATCTCGCGGGCGCGGGCCTCGTTCTCGACCACGGCGAACTCGTCGCCGGCATCGGGCGCGCCCGACAGGCCGAGGATCGCGACCGGGACCGACGGCCCGGCCTCGTCCACGCGCTCGCCCCGCTCGTTCTCCATCGCACGGACCTTGCCCCAGTGGGCGCCCGCCACGACGATGTCGCCGACGCGCAGCGTGCCGCGCTGGACCAGCATGGTGCCGACCGCGCCGCGGCCCTTGTCGAGCTGGGCCTCGATCACGACGCCCTCGGCGGCCCGGTCCGGGTTCGCCTTCAGCTCCAGCACCTCGCTCTGCAGGATGATCGCGTCGACCAGCTTGTCGAGGTTCATCCGCTTCAGCGCCGAAACCTCGATCTCCAGCGTGTCGCCGCCCATGCTTTCCACGACGATCTCGTGGCTCAGCAGCTCGGTCCGGACGCGGTTCGGATCTGCGCCCGGCTTGTCGATCTTGTTGATCGCCACGATGATCGGCACGTTCGCCGCCTTGGCGTGCGAGATCGCCTCGACCGTCTGCGGCATGACGCCGTCGTCGGCCGCGACCACCAGAACGACGATGTCGGTGACCTTCGCGCCGCGCGCCCTCATGGCAGTGAAGGCGGCGTGGCCCGGCGTGTCGATGAAGGTGATGCGGTCGCCCGACTCCAGCCGGACCTGGTAGGCGCCGATGTGCTGGGTGATGCCGCCGGCCTCGCCGGCCGCGACGTCGGTCGAGCGCAGCGCGTCCAGCAGCGAGGTCTTGCCGTGGTCGACGTGACCCATGACGGTCACGATCGGCGGCCGCGGCGCCATATCCTCGCTCTTGTCCTCAGGGCTCTTGAAACCGATCTCGACGTCGGATTCCGAGACGCGCTTGACCGTGTGACCGAACTGCTCGATCACCAGCTCGGCGGTGTCGGCGTCGATCGTCTGGTTGATCGTCGCCATGATGCCGAGCTTCATCAGCTCCTTCACCACGTCGGCGCCGCGTTCGGCCATGCGGTTGGCCAGTTCCTGCACCGTGATGGCGTCGGGCAGCACGACCTCGCGCGTGATTTTCTGGCGGCTTTCCAGAAGCTCGCGGTGGGCGCGCTTTTCGCGTTCCCGCTGGCGGCGGAAGGACGCGAGCGACCGCACCCGCTCGTCATCGGACTCGAACGCATTGGCGAGCGTCAGCTTGCGCGGGCGGCCCTTGCCCTCGGCCTTGCGCGGCGCAGGGGCGGCGGCCTTCGGCGCGGCCTTGCCACGGCTGCGGCGGGCTTCCTCTTCCTCTTCGGCCAGCGTGCGGCCGCGCGGGGGAGCGGACGGCCGAGCGGCGGGCTTGGCTGCCGGCGGCACTTCGGGTTCGGGCACGCCCGGCTGGGCTGCCTGCTCATCGCGGCGCTGGGCCTCTTCCTCGGCCTTGCGCTTGCGCGCTTCCTCGGCGGCGCGGCGCTCCTCCTCCTCGCGGCGGCGGGCCTCGGCCTCCTCGCGCTCGCGGCGCTGACGCTCCTCCTCGGCCGCACGGCGCTTGGCTTCCTCGGCCGCGCGGCGGCGGGCTTCCTCCTCGGCGGACCGGGCCGACTGCAGCGCCTTGGCGCGCGCCTCGCGCTCCTGCTCCGTCAGGGTGGGCAGAACCATGCCGCCCGAAGACTTGGCCGCCGGACGGCGCACCTCGCCCCCGCGCGGGGCAGGCTTGGCCACCTTCGGCTCGGACACGCGGGGCTGCGGTTCGGGCGCCTTGGCAGGCGTCTCTCCGGGCACGACCCGCTTGCGCTTCTTCTCGACCACGACCGCCTTGGTCCGGCCGTGAGAGAAGCTCTGGCGAACCTGTCCCGTTTCCACGCCGCGCTTCAGGCTCAAGGTCTTGCGACCCTCAGCGCCCTGCGTCTTGTCGCCTGTGTTGTTCGTTTCGCTCATACCGCTCGTCTTGACTTTCGTCCGGAACTGCTACCGACCTTCATGGCGCGGGGGCCGTAAAACCCGCATAGCGCCGCGCATCCGTCAGAAGCCTGTCAGTCAGGCCGCCCCGGGTGAGCGCAGCATGTACCACACTTTCCCGCCCCAATGCCAAACCCAATTCCTCGGCGGTAAAGACGCGCAGCAGGGGCACCCCGCGCGCCTTCCCGGCAATCTTGCGCAAACCGTCCTCCGCCCCGTCCCGGGCATGAAGCACCAACGCAACCGATCCCGCCTGCGGTCCCGAGAGCAGCGCGGCCACGAGCGTCGCGCCCGATGTCACCAGGCCCGCGCCCCTCGCCTGGCCGAGCAGCGCAAGGCAGCGGTCGCGCAGCAGGCGCGCCGTCAGGTCCGCCAGGCCGTCCGGGACCGTGACCTGGGCCTTCGCCGCGCGGGCGAAGGCCTTGCGCTTCACCGCCTGGCCGAGGGCGTCGCGCGTCGCGGTCACCCAGAGGCCCCGGCCCGGCAGCTTGCCCGCGATGTCGGGCGTGACCGTGCCGTCCGGCCCGGCCACGAAGCGGATCAGCTCCGTCTTCGGCCGGATCTCGCCCGTCACGATGCAGCGCCGTGCGGTGTCCGGCGTGGCGCCGCCGAACAGGGCCGCCCGGCGCGCTGCCCGTGTCGTGCGGTCTGCGGTCAAGCCGTGGTGTCCTCCGCGGCTTCACCGGCGTCGGCTTCCTCGTCGGCGCCGTCGTCCTCGTCGGCGGGCTCCAATTCCCCGCGGGCCGCTGCGGCGTCGTCCTCGGTCATCCAGCCGATCCGGACGCGTGCCTCGATGATGAGGTTCTCGGCGTCCGTGCGGTCGATGTCGAAGCTTTCCAGCAGGCCGTCGAGCCGTGTGCGCTGGCCGCCGATCTCGTCCCAGCCGCCGACCAGTTCGTCCGCGGTCAGCCCCGCGAAGTCCTCCAGCGACTTGACGTCGCCTTCGCCGAGCGCAACGAGCATGCCCGAGGTCAGGCCCGGGAGCGCGGCGAGCTCGTCGCTGACGCCAAGTTCCTGCCGGCGCGCTTCCATCTCCGCGTCGCGCCGCGCGAGGTAGTCCTGCGCACGCTCCTGGAGGGCTTCGGCGGTTTCCTCGTCGAAGCCGTCGATGGCGATCAGCTCGTCGAGGTCGACATAGGCCACCTCCTCGGCCGAGGCGAAACCTTCCGCCGCCAGCAGTTGCCCGATCGTCTCGTCGACGTCGAGCGCGTCCACGAACAATTCGGTCCGCTCGGCGAACTCCTTCTGGCGGCGCTCCGACTCCTCGGCCTCGGTGAGGATGTCGATCTCCCAGTTGGTGAGCTGGGAGGCGAGACGCACGTTCTGGCCGCGCCGGCCGATGGCCAGCGACAATTGCTCGTCCGGAACGACGACCTCGATGCGGCCGGCGTCCTCGTCGAGCACGATCTTGGTCACCTCCGCAGGAGCCAGCGCGTTCACCACGAAGGTGGCGGCGTCGGGCGACCACGGAATGATGTCGATGCGCTCGCCCTGAAGCTCCTGCACGACCGCCTGCACGCGGCTGCCCCGCATGCCGACGCAGGCGCCGACGGGATCGATCGAGCTGTCGCGCGAGACGACCGCGATCTTCGCCCGGCTGCCCGGGTCGCGTGCGACGCCCATGATGGTGATGATGCCGTCGTAGATTTCCGGCACCTCCATGGCGAACAGCTTGGCCATGAATTCCGGACGCGTGCGGGACAGGAAGATCTGCGGCCCGCGCACCTCGCGGCGCACGTCGTAGACATAGGCGCGGATGCGGTCGCCGGTCTTGTACAGCTCGCGCGGGATCATCTCGTCCCGGCGCACGATCGCCTCGCCACGGCCGAGGTCGACGATCACGTTGCCGTACTCGACCCGCTTCACCTGGCCGTTCACGATTTCGCCGATACGGTCCTTGTACTCGTCGTACTGGCGCTCGCGCTCCGCATCGCGGACCTTCTGGACGATCACCTGCTTGGCGGTCTGGGCGGCGATCCGGCCGAAGTCGATGGGCGGCAGCGGCTCGGCGATGAAGTCGCCGATGATGGCGGCCGGGTTGCGGCGCTGGGCGGAGACGAGATCGATTTCGGTGGCGTCGCTTTCGACCGTCTCGACGACCTCGCGCAGGCGCGAGAGTTCGATGTTGCCGGTCCGCCGGTCGATGGTTGCCTTGATCGTGTGCTCCGCGCCATAGCGGGACCGGGCGGCCCGCTGGATCGCCTCCTCCATGGCCTCGAGCACGATCTCGCGGTCGATCGACTTCTCTCGCGCGACCGCGTCCGCGATCTGCAACAGTTCCAGCCTGTTTGCGCCAACTGCCGTGGGTGCCATGTCGCCTCTACTCCTTCTCGCCGCCGGCCGCCGCCGCGCGGGTTTTCGTCGCCTCGATCAAGGCATCGGTCAGCACGAGCTTCGCACCCGACACCTGGTCGAGCGGCAGCGCGGCGATCTCTCCGCCATCCAATTCCATGCGCAGGAGCTTGCCGTCCGGGCCGTCCTCAAGTCCCAGCAACGTTCCCCGCCAGCGCCGCCGGCCGTCGATGGCCACCGCCGTCTCGACCTTCGCCACATGCCCCGCGAACGCCGCAAAATCCTTCTCCCGCGTCAGCGGGCGGTCGATGCCGGGCGACGACACCTCCAGGGCATAGCGGCCCTGGATCGGATCCTCGACGTCGAGGATTGCCGACAGCTCGCGCGACAGCGCAGCGCATTCGTCGATGTGGACCCCGCCGTCCGGCCGCTCGGTCATGATCTGGAGGACGGCGCGGTCGCCGCCGGTCATGCGCACGCGCACGATCTCGAGGCCGAGCGTTTCGGCCACCGGCGCGGCCAGTTCGGCGATCTGCTGCTCGATCGGTGATGCGGCGACCCTGCGCTCCATGCGCCCCCGTCCATGTTCTCGCGGACAATGCCGGCAGGCCCCCAAGAAGAAAGCGGGCCCCGGAGGAGCCCGCTTCCACAGGAAGCCGAATTTGGATCGGAGATATAAACCCGCGCGCGCCGCTTTTCAAGCCTCGCGGCGGAAGGTCAGGTAGATGGGCGCGCGGCCGGCCCTGAGCGCCTTCGCCTCGTACCGCGTGCCGGGCCAGCCGGGGAAGGGCGTGCGCCAGTCGGCGGCCGCGCGCGCCAGCCAGCGGAAGCGCCGGTCGGGTATGAGCTGCTGCAGGGTCCAGCGGGCATAGTCCGGAATGTCGGTGGCGACGCAGAGCAGCGCGCCGGGCTTCATGGTGCGGGCGAGCGCGTCGCGCGTATCGGCCTGCACGAAGCGGCGCTTGTGGTGACGCAGCTTCGGCCAGGGATCGGGATAGAGCAGGTCCACGTGATCGATCGCGCCGTCGGGCAGCGCATCCAGCACGTCGCGCGCGTCCCCGTCCCACACCCGGACGTTGGCGAGGCCGCCTGCCTCGATCTGGGCGAGCATCTTGGCCGCGCCGTTGAGGAAGGGCTCGCAGCCGATGAAGCCCGTGTCCGGGAACTCGGCGGCCCGGTCCGCGAGGTGCTCTCCGCCACCGAACCCGATCTCGAGCCGCAGGGCGCTCATCGGGCGGCCGAACAATGCGCCCGGATCGAGCGGCAGGACACGGCCCCCGGCGTCGCGGGCGACGGGCACGCGGATACGCGGCAGAAGGGTCTCGATCAGCGCCGCCTGGCGCGGCTTCAACGGCTTGCCGACGCGCCGGCCGTGCAGCTTGCGCCGGCGCCGGTCCGGTGTCTCGGTCATGGTGCTGAGCATCCCGGTCGGGAGCGGGCGGGGGCGCGGCTGCGTGCGCCGCAGCCCCCGGCGCAGATCAGGCGAACGCGGACTTCAGCTGGTCGACGAGATCCAGCTTCTCCCACGAGAAGCCGCCGTCGTCTTCCGGGTTGCGGCCGAAGTGGCCGTAGGCGGCCGTGCGCGCGTAGATCGGACGCGACAGGCCCAGATGCTCGCGGATGCCGCGCGGCGAGAGGTCCATCAGGTCGCGCAGGACCGTTTCCAGCTTCGCCTCGTCCACCCGGCCCGTGCCCGAGAAGTCCACGTAGACCGACAGGGGCTTGGATACGCCGATCGCGTAGGAGACCTGGATCGTGCATTTCGAGGCGAGGCCGGCGGCCACCACGTTCTTGGCGAGGTAGCGGCAGGCATAGGCGGCCGAACGGTCGACCTTGGTCGGATCCTTGCCGGAGAACGCGCCGCCGCCGTGCGGGGCCGCGCCGCCATAGGTGTCGACGATGATCTTGCGGCCGGTGAGGCCGGCGTCGCCGTCCGGCCCGCCGATCAGGAACTTGCCGGTCGGGTTGACGTGCCACACGCAGGACGGCTCGATCCAGGTCTCGGGCAGGGCCTTGCGCACGTAGGGCTCGATGATCGCCTGCACGTCGTGCGAGGTGAGGTGCGGGTCGAGATGCTGCGTCGAGACGACGATCTGCGTCACGCCGACGGGCTTGCCGTTCTCGTAGCGCACCGTCACCTGGCTCTTGGCGTCGGGCCCGAGAACCTTCGATTCGCCGGACTTGCGAGCCTCGGCGAGGGTCTTGAGGATCTTGTGCGCGAAGAAGATCGGCGCGGGCATCAGCTCGGGCGTCTCGTCGCAGGCATAGCCGAACATGATGCCCTGGTCGCCCGCGCCCTCGGCGTCGACGCCCTGGGCGATGTCGGCCGACTGCTGGTGCAGCAGCACGTCGATGGAGCAGGTGTCCCAGTGGAAGCCTTCCTGCTCGTAGCCGATGTCCTTGATGGCGAGGCGCGCCAGATGCGCCACGTACTCCTTCGTGATCGTCGCGGGCCCGCGGACCTCGCCGGCGATGACGACCTTGTTCGTCGTCGCCAGCGTCTCGCAGGCCACGCGCGCCTCGGGCATCTCGCCCAGGAAGGCGTCGACTACCTCGTCCGAGATGCGGTCGCAGACCTTGTCGGGATGGCCTTCG
>JAJLJT010000093.1:0-5235 GCA_033844555.1 Alphaproteobacteria bacterium
CCCGCCAGCGGCCACGGCATGGGTGGCGCGCGCATGCGCGGCGAGCCATTCCCGGACCAGCGCCAGCGTCTCGGCCTGCGCGGGTTCCGAGCCCGGCAGCGCCGCGAACACCTCCCCGTGGCGGCCGCTCAGCAGCCGCTCCTTCTCCGCCAGCACCTCCGCGAGGTCCGCGCCCACCTCCAGCCACTCCGCCAGGCCGAGGGGCGCGAGCCCGATCTCGAACCGCGCCCGCGCCGGGGCGAAAGGCCGTGCCCCGCGCCCCCAGGTCATGCCGTCTCGGCGCCCTCGTCAAGCTCCGCCTCCAGCGAGAGGCGCACCAGTTCGGCGAGGCTCGCCGCCTCCATCTTCTCCATCACACGGGCGCGGTAGACCTCCACCGTGCGCGGCGAGATGTCGAGCGTGCGGGCGATCATCTTGTTCGACTGCCCCTCCACCACGAGGGTCATCACCTGCCGCTCCCGCTGGGTGAGCGTCGCGTGCCGGGCCGCGATCTCACGGCGTAGCGCGGCGTTGGCGCGCGCCTCCCGCCCCTGGTCGACGGCGCGTCCGAGGGCGGCGAGCAGCGCCTCCTCCTCGAACGGCTTCTCGATGAAGTCGACGGCGCCCGCCTTCATCGCCTGGACCGCAATCTCGACATCGCCGTGACCCGTCATGAAGACAAGCGGCAGCGCCGGCCGGCTCTCGGCGAGTGCCGCCTGAAGCTGAAGTCCGGTCATGCCGGGCATGCGGATGTCGACCAGCGCACAGTCCACGTCGACGGCGGTATCCTCGAGGAACGCCTCGCCGCTGGGAAAGCTCACCACGGCGTAGCCATGCCCTTCGAGCTGGAACGACACCGCGCGCACCACGGCGACGTCGTCGTCCACGATCGCCACGCGCGGCGTCGGCGCGGGCCGCCCCGGTGCGGCAGGCCTGTCGGGCGGGCTGATGCTCATGGTTTCGTCTCCCCCTTCGCGAACGGCAGTGTCAGGCGGAAGGTGGCGCCCCCCTCCCAGTTCGCAGTCGCGTTCAGGCGCCCACCGTGGGCTTCCATGATCGAGCGGCAGATGGCAAGCCCCATGCCCATTCCGTTCGGCTTCGTGGTGAAGAACGGCTCGAACAGGCGCCGGCGCGCCTCCGGATCGAGGCCGGGCCCGCTGTCGCGGACGAGAACCTCGGCCGTATCGGGGCTGGCGGAGTGCGTGAGAATCAGGATCTCGCGCCGCGGGCTGCCCGCGGCCTCCATCGCCTCGATGGCGTTCCAGACGAGATTGAGCAGCACCTGCTGCAATTCGACCTCGTCCGCCATGACAGGGGGCATGTCCTCCTCGAAATCGATGGCGATCCGGACGCCCGCATTCTGCGCCTGGTGGCTGGCGAAATTCACCGCCTCGCGGATGGCGCGGCACAGGCGGACGGGCGCGCGCCGCACCTCCTGCCGCCGCACGAATCCGCGCAGGCGGGCAAGAATGTCGGCGGCGCGGCGGGCCTCTGCCTGGATCTCATCCAGCGCTGCCAGCAGCTTGGGATCCGCACCGGCCTGGTCCAGCCTGCGCAGGACCGGCGGCAGATAACTGAGGATCGCGGTCAGCGGCTGGTTCAGTTCGTGCGCCATGCCCGACGCCATTTCCCCCATCAGCGACAGGCGCCCGGCATGGGCGAGCTGGGCTTCCTGCCTGCGCATCCGGTCCTCGGCGCTGCGCAGCGAGGTGATCTCCACAGCGACGCCGATGATGCCGAGCGTGTCGCCCCGGCCATCGGTGCACAGGCTGCGGCTCAGCAGGTAGCGGCGCGGCACACCGTCGACGGCCACCTCGATCTCGCCGCGCACCGGCCCCTCGCCCGCGGTCAGCCAGCGGTCGGCCGTCTCGGAACCGATGCGCGGGTCGACCCCAAGACTGGAATCGGTTTCGCCGACAACATCGGCAGCGCGCGCGCTCCGCCCGAGCAGGAGCGTCGCCGCCGCGGCATTGGCGAAGCTGTAGCGGCCGTCCGGACGCTTGAAGAAGATGGCGTCTGGCAGAGATTCGACGACACGGGAGAGCATCTCCCTCGGAACCGGATCGCCCGTACCAGCCGGATGTGTCACACGGACCTCACGAAAAAGTGTTCCACGTGCACGCAAGGACGGGGGAGCCCGCGGAAACTATCTTACATTTGCATACTGCATTTTCGGCCTTGCTCGGGTATTCTGCCAGACGGATGACGGAAAGGCGACGGGTCCGGCGGGGGCCACTTCAAGGGGATTGCGGATGTCCGAAACTGCTGTTGCGCGCGCCTTGAAGGACAGGTTTGCGTCTTTCGGAATCACCCATCTGATCGTGGAAGACCTCCAGACGATCGAAGACGGCACCGTCGATGCGGTTCTCCTGAACACGCGGACGCAGGCGCGCGTGCGCCTGAACGTCGATCCGTCCACGGGCGCCATCCAGCAGGGCGAGGTCGTCGGGCCGCAGCCCACGGGCGAGGCGGTGCCCTCTCCCGCCACCCGGCGCGCGTGCGAGTATTGAGGCGCAGCGGCGGGTTTCCCGCGGCTGCCTTCCGATCCTTCCGTTTCCAGGGATGACCTTGCCGGCGGGGCGCACTATGTCTAGCGCCGTGCGAGGACGCATCTGCGAGGGAGGACGTGCAGAGCCATGGCCGAAGTGACAGCCGATCAGGTCCGCGAGGCGCTTTCCAGGGTCATCGATCCGGAGACGGGAACGGATGTCGTGTCCGCGGGCATGATCTCCGGCCTGGTGGTCAAGTCGGGCCATGTGGGTTTCGCCATCGAGGTGGCGCCGGAGCGCGGGCCGAAGGCCGACCCGCTGCGCCAGGCCTGTGCGAAGGCTGTCGACGCGGTGCCGGGCGTCCTGTCCGTCTCGGCCGTCCTGACAGCGCACTCGGACAAGGCGGCACCGCCCGCGGGCGCGCGCAAGGCCGCCCCGCCCCCGCCCGGCGCGCGCGCGGCGGAGGCCGGCGCGGGCAACCGCATCCTCGCCCCCGGCGTCAAGGCCATCGTGGCGGTCGCGTCTGGCAAGGGCGGCGTCGGCAAGTCGACCACGGCGGTGAACATCGCGATGGGGCTCGCCCGCCTCGGCAAGAAGGTGGGCATTCTCGACGCCGACATCTACGGCCCCTCGATCCCGCGCATGCTGGGCATCAAGGGCAAGCCGAGCGCGGACGGGCGGACGCTCAACCCGATGGAGGCGTTCGGCGTGAAGGCCATGTCCATGGGCTTCCTCGTCGACGAGGACACGCCGATGATCTGGCGCGGGCCGATGGTGATGTCGGCGCTGGAGCAGATGCTGCGCGACGTGGCGTGGGGCGACCTCGACGTGCTGATCGTCGACATGCCGCCCGGCACGGGCGATGCGCAGCTCACCATGGCGCAGCTGGTGCCGCTCGCGGGCGCGGTGATCGTCTCGACGCCGCAGGACATCGCGCTGCTTGATGCGCGCAAGGGCCTCAACATGTTCCGCAAGGTCGATGTGCCCGTCTTCGGCCTGATCGAGAACATGTCCACCTTCGTCTGCCCCAATTGCGGGCACGAGACGCACATCTTCGGACACGGCGGCGCGCGGCGCACGGCGGAGAAGATGGGTATGGATTTCCTCGGCGAGGTGCCGCTCAACATCCGCATCCGCGAAACCTCGGACGACGGATTGCCGATCGTGATGACGGACCCGGACAGCCCGCAGGCGGCATCCTACATGGCGATCGCGGAGAAGGTCGCGGCGAAGCTCGATCGCGGCAAGGCGCGCGCCGCCCCGCGCATCGTCATGGACTGAAGCGGGCGGCGGCGCGGCGCGGCTGGGCTCAGAGCCGGACGTTCTCGCTGCTGGTCGCGGTGGCGCTGTCCCATGGCACCATGTGCAGGCCGTACCACGCACCGACGGCCATGAGCGCGGCCAGTCCGATTCCGATCAGAAACGCCTTCATTGCTTCGCTCCTTCTCCAGCCGAGGGTCCGTCCGCCATCCGCCCGGGCACGGGCACGCCCGGCTTCGGCGCCGTCACCTTCTCGATATAGGCGATGAGATCGTCCCGCGCCTGCGGGCTCGACAATTTTTGCAAGGGCATCTTGGAGCCGGGCGTCACCCGGTCGGGCCCGTCGGCGAAGAGCCGCGCGATCATGTCCGGCGTCCAGACGATGCCTTTGTCCGTGAGCGCGGGCGAGTAGTCGTAGCCGGGCACGGTCCCCGCCACGCGCCCGACGATGCCATAGAGCGTCGGCCCTGCCCGGTTCTCCCCCTCCGCGGTGATCGAATGGCAGATGCGGCACTTGCGGAACTCCCACTGGCCGCGCTTCTCCGCCTCCGTCATGCCGGCCACCGTCTCGGGCGCCGGGATGTTCGTGGCCCCTGCGGGCGCGATCTCCGTCCCGCCGGCGAGGTTCCAGACCCGCACGCTCTCGTCGCGGCCCGCCGACAGCAGGCGCTCGCCGCCCGGCGCGAACGCGAGTGCGAACACCGCGCCCGCATGTCCATCGAGCGTGCCCGCAGGCCGGCCGTCGGGGATCGACCAGAGCCGGATGGCGCCGTCCGCACCGCTCGAGGCGAGCAGCGACCCGTCGCCCGAGATCGCGAGGGCGAGCACGGCGGCGTCATGCAACTCGATGCTCACCAGCTCCTCGCGCGCGGGCCATGACCAGAGCCGCATGGTGCGGTCCACGCTGGCCGTGGCGAGCGTCGTGGATGCGGACGCCGGGTCCGCGACGGCGAGCGCGTTGACCACGAAATCGTGGACGCGCAGCGGCTGCATCGCCTCGCCCGTGTCGACCGGCCAGACGAGAAGCTGGCCCGCCTCGTCGCCCGCCAGCACCTGCGTGCCCCCGCCCGCGAAGGCGACGGTGTTGATGCGGTTCGCGCGCGTCTCGAACACGTGGCGCTGGCTGCCGGTCTCCAGATCCCAGACCCGCACGGTCCCGTCCCACCCGGCCGAGGCCGCGAGACGCCCGTCCGGCGACACGGCAAGCCCCACCGCGCGCAGCCTGTGTCCCTTCATCCGGTGCAGAACCCGGCCTGCATGCAGGTCCCACAGGATCACGTCGCCGTCGTCGCCCGCGCTGACCCCGCGAAGCGCGCTGCCAGGCACGAAGCGCACAGCGCTGACCCCGCCGTCGTGGCCCGTCATAATGCGCACCGGCAGCTGGGTCTCGAGATCCCAGAGAATGACCGTGTAATCGAACCCGCCGGTCAGCGCATGACGCCCGTCGGCGGAGACGTCGACCGCCTGGACCGGCCCGCCGTGGCCGAGCAGGGCCGCCGCCGCCGGC
>JAJLJT010000094.1:0-4614 GCA_033844555.1 Alphaproteobacteria bacterium
GGGCGGGCGGATGCCGCGCGCGCCCGCCGCAACGTAGAAGGTGCAGAACGCGATGGTCGCCCGCATCTACAAGCCCGCGAAGACCGCCATGCAGTCCGGCAAGGCCAACACCCGCAAATGGGTGCTGGAGTTCGAGCCGGAGGAAAAGAAGCGCGTCGACCCGCTGATGGGCTGGACCGGCTCGGGCGACACGCAGGCGACGCAGGTGAAGCTGCGCTTCGAGACGAAGGAAGGCGCCATCGACTACGCGAAGCGCCACGGCATCGCCTTCCGCCTGGTCGAGCCGCACGAGATGGCGCGCGCGACCAAGTCCTATTCGGCCAATTTCGCCTTCAACCGGCGGGAGCAGTGGTCGCACTGAGGCAGACCCTCCCGCATCGGACGTCCGCCCTGTGCGCGTGTTTCGTCGCGCGCCCGTGTGCTGCCCGCGTGCGTGCGCTGCGCCTTTGCGCTATCTTTCCGCGCGAGTCATCGCCCAAGGGGCCCCGTAGCTCAGCTGGATAGAGCAACGGCCTTCTAAGCCGTCGGTCGCAGGTTCGAATCCTGCCGGGGTCGCCAAATGTAACTGTGGAAGGGAGAGTAAGTATGGGCTCCGACATTGTATCGATTGAGCGCGACGGAAAGACCTACAGCGGTCAATTCGAACTCAACAACGGCATCGTGACAGTTTGGTATCGGGACAAGAAGAAGGCGACGCAGTTAGGCGGAAGCCCAGTCGAGGTCATCGCCCGTCAGCTATTGAGTGAGATACTCCGCGGTCTCTGAGCGAACCCTCACCCCCTCACCAGCAGCACGGAGCAGGGGGCGTGGCGCATGACGCGGGCGGCGTTCGGGCCGATCAGGAAGTCCTCGAACGCGGACCGTCCGGGCGTCATCACGATCAGGTCGCAGCCCGTCTCCTTCGCCGCCTTCACGATCTCCTTGTAGACCGTGCCGTGCGCCACGATGTGCTGGACCGGCATGCCCTCCGGCACCGTGCGCTTCACGAAGGCGTGCAGCTCCTCGTCCGCCTTCTTCAGCCCCTTCTTCTCGAAGTCGGGCGGGAAGTAGGAGCCGACGATGCTCATGCCGTAGTCGGGCAGCACGCTCATCACGTGCAGCTTCGCCCCGAACGTCTCCGCCAGTTTCAGCGCCTGGTCGATCGCGGGCTTGTCGTGGCCGGTGTGGGCGAGGTCCACCGGCAGCAGGATGTCGCGGTACATGGGCGTCTCTCCCCCCTCAGAAGGCCGGAACGGTCTGGCGGCGGCGCTGGAACAGCACCACCACCACCAGGAGCGCCAGGGCGGGGAGGTAGAACACCTCCTTCGGCATGCGGTCCGCCGCCACCTCGACCTTCAGCACCTCCCAGTCGAAGTCGATGCCGTTCTGCTCCGCAAAGCCGCCGAATTCGAGGTTGTCGACGAACACACGGTCGCCCTCGACACGGAACTCCAGCCCCGCGTTCGCCAGCAGCCGCTCCTCGCCCGACGGTCCCGCCTCGCCCAGCGGCAGGCGCACGGCCTTCGACACGATCTGGCCGGTGCCCAGTTCCTCGCCCTCGATCAGGACGCGCAGCGTGTCGCCGGAGGGCTTGGCCTCCGCCGCCTCGAAGATCTGCGTGGCCTGAACCTCGACATAAGGGTCGGCGACCTGGTCGAGCCAATAGCCCGGCCGGAACAGGGTGAAGGCGATCAGCAGCAGCGCCGCCGTCTCCCACAGCCGGCTGCGGGCGAGGAAATAGCCTTGTGTCGCCGCCGCGAACAGCAGCATGGCGATCAGCGCGACGATGAAGACGAAGATCCCCTGCACGAAGGTCACGTTGATCAGCAGCAGGTCGGTGTTGAAGATGAACAGGAAGGGCAGCAGCGCCGTGCGGATGTCGTACATGAAGCCCTGCACGCCCGTCATGATCGGGTCGCCCCGGCTGATCGCGGCGGCCGCGAACGCCGCAAGACCCACGGGCGGCGTGTCGTCGGCGAGGATGCCGAAGTAGAAGACGAACATGTGCACCGCGATCAGCGGCACGATCAGGCCGTTGGCCGCCCCCAGCGACACGATCACCGGCGCCATCAGCGATGAGACGACGATGTAGTTCGCGGTCGTCGGCAGCCCCATGCCGAGGATCAGGCTGAGTACCGCGACGAAGAACAGCATCAGCATCAGGCTGCCGCCGGAGAGGAACTCAACGAACTCGCCCATCACCTGGTGCGCGCCGGTCAGCGAGATCGTGCCGACGATGACGCCCGCCGCGCCCGTCGCTACCGCGATGCCGATCATGTTGCGCGCGCCCGAGATCATGCCGGCAATGAACTCCGCCACGCCCCGGCGCAGCCGCGCGGCATAGTCGCTCTCGCCCCGGAAGAACGCCTTGATGGGGTGTTGCGTCAGCACGATGAAGACCATGCAGACGGTCGCCCAATAGGCCGACAGCGCGGGCGACAGCCGCTCGATCATCAGGCACCAGACCAGCACCACGATCGGCAGCAGGAAATAGAGGCCGGTGACGGCGGTGCGCTTCGGATCCGGGATCTCCGTGATGTCGGCTTCCGGATCGTCGACCTTGAGGTCGGGATAGCTCGCGGCGAGCTTGAGCAGCGCGAGATAGGCCAGGACGAAGATCACGCCGACCGCGTAGAAGGTGGCATCCCCGAAGACATCCTTCGTCCAGCCGAGCCCGTAGTAGAGCGCGGCGGCGAGCACGATCACGCCGACGAAACCCGTCGCCACGCCGAACAGGCGCTCCAGCGCCGTGCGCGCAGGGCCCGACCGCTCCATGCCCTTGAGGCCGAGTTTCAGCGCCTCAAGATGCACGATGTAGAGCAGCGCGATATAGGAAATCACCGCCGGCAGGAAGGCGTGGCGCACCACCTCGAGATAGGAGATGCCGACATATTCGACCATCAGGAACGCCGCCGCGCCCATCACCGGCGGGGTGAGCTGGCCGTTGGTCGACGACGCGACCTCGACCGCGCCCGCCTTCTCCGCCGGGAAGCCCGTGCGCTTCATCAGCGGGATGGTGAAGGTGCCCGTCGTCACCGTGTTGGCGATGGACGAGCCGGAGATCATGCCGGTCATGGCGGAGGAAAGGACCGCCGCCTTCGCCGGGCCGCCGCGCAGATGGCCGAGCAGCGAATAGGCGACCTGAATGAAGTAGTTGCCGGCCCCCGCCTTGTCGAGCAGCGCGCCGAACAGCACGAACAGGAAGATCATCGAGGCCGAGACGCCCAGCGCGACGCCGAACACGCCCTCGGTCTGCATCCAGAAATGCCACATCGCCTTGCCGTAGGACGCGCCCTTCCACTGGATCGCGTCGGGCAGCGCGGCGCTGTGGCCGAAGAACACATAGAGCAGGAACACCGACGCCACGATGACGAGCGGCAGACCGAGCGCGCGGTAGGCGGAGATCAGCAGCACGACGAGACCCACGGACGAGACAACGAGGTCCGTCGCGGTCGGCAGGCCCGGGCGCGTCGCGATCGAATCCGCGAAGACCACGAGATAGAGGCAGGCCCCGACGCCCAGGATCAGCAGCGCCCAGTCGTAGAGCGGCACCCGGTCGCGCGGGCTCGACTTGAAGAGCGGGTAGGCAAGCGCCGCCAGCCCGAACCCGAAGGCAAGGTGGATGGCGCGCGCCTCGTCCGTGTTGAAGACGAGGTTGAGCCCCGTGATCCGCGTCAGGATGAAGGGCAGGGGCGAGGAGATGTAAAGCTGGAACAGCGACCAGATGAAGGCGGTGGCAGCGATCACCGTGCCCATGGCGCCGGGCGGCTGGCGCGCGCCGGTGTCGGTTTGGGCGACAAGATCGCCCGCTGAGACCGCGCCGGTGTCGGCTGTACGATCGCTCATCCCCCAATCCCCCTGTCCTGACGGGTCATCCGGCCGTTCCCGTCCCCGTTGCGCCGGGGCTTCTCGTGCGCGAAATGGCGCGGCCCCTCCCCGGAGCCGCGCCACCGCAAGGCTGGCTTACTTCCAGCCCTTTTCCTTGTAGTACTTCATCGCGCCATCGTGGATCGGCGCGGACAGGCCGTCGCTGATCATCTCCTTCGGATCGAGGTTCGCGAAGGCGGGATGCAGGCGGCGGAAGTCGTCGATGTTCTCGAACACCGCCTTGGTCACGACATAGACCACCTCTTCCGACACGTCGGAGGAGGAGACGAAGGTCGCGCCCACGCCGAAGGTGGTCACGTCCTCGTCGGTGCCGCGATACATGCCGCCCGGAACCGTGGCGACGCGGTAGTAGGGGTTCTCGGCCACCAGCTTTTCGATCGGCGCGCCCGCGACGGAGATCAGCTTGGCGTCGCAGGCGGTGGTGGCTTCCTTGATCGCCGCCGCCGGGTGGCCGATCGTGTAGATCATGGCGTCGATCTTGTTGTCGCAGAGCGCAGCGGCCATCTCGGAGCCCTTGAGTTCCGCGGCGAGCGAGAAATCGTCCATGGTCATTCCGAAGGCGTCCATGACGACTTCCATCGTCGCGCGCTGGCCGGAACCGGGGTTGCCGACATTGACGCGCTTGCCCTTCAGACCCTCGAACGAGGTGATGCCGGAATCGGACCGCACGATCAGCGTGAACGGCTCCGGGTGCACGGAGAAGACCGCGCGCAGTTCCTTGAAGGGTCCCGCTTCCTCGAACTTCGA
>JAJLJT010000095.1:0-47999 GCA_033844555.1 Alphaproteobacteria bacterium
TAGCGTGCCTGCCCTGTTATCCGCCATACCGGTAGCCCTGCCCATGTCCACGCCCGACACGCCCTGTCCCGACACGCCCGAAGCCCGCCTCGCCGGCATTCGCGACCGGATTGCCGCCGCTGCGCGGGACGCAGGCCGTGACCCGGCAGAGGTGACGCTCGTCGCCGTGTCGAAGACCCACGGGCCCGATCGCATCGCTCCGCTGATCGCGGCGGGCCAACGGACGTTCGGCGAGAACCGCGTGCAGGAAGCCGCGGCAAAGTGGCCGGACCTCAAGGCGGCAAACCCCGATGTCGAATTGCACCTGATCGGACCGCTTCAGACCAACAAGGTCAAGGACGCGCTGGCGCTTTTCGACGTGATCGAAACGCTGGACCGCCCGAAACTGGCCTTCGCGCTGGCCGACGGAATCGCGAAGGCCGGGGTGAAGGCTCCGCGCCTGTTCGTGCAGGTGAATACCGGCGAGGAGCCGCAGAAGGCCGGTGTCGCTCCCAGCGATCTCGGCGGCTTTCTGCGCACAGTGCGCGAGGAGGCGGGCCTCGCGGTGGACGGGCTGATGTGTATTCCGCCGGTCGACGAGGAGCCCGCGCTGCACTTCGGGCTGCTGACCAACCTCGCCCGCGACCACGGGCTGAAGGTGCTCAGCATGGGCATGAGCGCCGACTACGAGGTCGCTGTCCGGCTCGGCGCGACGCACGTGCGCGTCGGAACCGCCCTGTTCGGGGCGCGCGAGGCCTACCGGTAGGCCTTGTCGGCGGATATCAGCCCGCGAGGCTGTCGCCGCGCAGCAGTTTCGGCAGATCGCCCACGTCTCCGCCTGCATGACGCATGAAGAAGCGGCGCAGGGGCGCGACCTGGCCCGCCGCCCACAGGCCAGTATCGCGCACCAGCCGCACCGGCCCGATGTCGTTGGAAAAGAGCCGGTTGAGCACGTCCGTCACGGCCGCGAGGCTGACCGTGTCGAAGCGCCGCCACTGGGCATACCGCTCCAGCGTGTCGAAGGCGCCCGGATCGAGGCCGAGACCGCGCGCTTGCGCCATCACCTCCGCCAGCGCCGCGACGTCGCGCAGCCCGAGGTTGAGGCCCTGACCGGCGATCGGGTGGATGCCGTGCGCCGCGTCCCCGACGAGGGCCACCCGCTCGGCGATCATGTCGGTCGCGATCTGCAGCGACAGCGGGTAGGACCAACGCGGTCCGACCGGTTCTACCGCCCCCAGATAGTCGCCGAAACGCGCCCGCAGCTCGGCCGCGAAGTCCTCCGCATCGAGCGCCAGCAGCGCGTCTGCAAGCTCCGTCCGCTCGGTCCAGACGAGCGAAGCGCGGTTGCCGGTCATGGGCAGGATGGCGAAGGGGCCGGACGGCAGGAAGAACTCCTGCGCGATGCCGTGATGCGGCTTCTCATGCGCGACGGTCGTCACGATACCGGTCTGGCGGTAGGACCAGCCGATGGTGCGAATCCCCGCCATGGCGCGCAAGGGCGATTGACGCCCCTCGCACACCGCAAGCAGGCGGGCATGCACCTGGCGGCCGTCCGCCAGCGTGCCCGTCACGCCATCGGGCGTCGCGCTGTAGCCTGTCACCCGGCCGGGCGCGATCAGGGTGATCGCGGACACATCCCGCGCCGCGGCGAACAGGGCAAGGCGGATATGCCGGTTCTCGACCAGGTGGCCGAGCGGTTCCTTCCCGATCTCGCGATGGTCGAAGTGGAGGAAAAGGGGGGAAGCCCCGCCCCGCACCGTCCCGTCCGTCACCACGATATCGTTGATCGGCTGGGCATGCGGCGCCATGTGCTGCCAGACGCCGAGCGCCCGGTACATGCGGCAGACGGCATAGGCGAGCGCCGAGACCCGCCCGTCGAAACCGGCGTCGGTCACCGTCTCCGGCGACAGGGCATCGACGACCGTGCAGCTGAGGCCCCCTTGCGCCAGAGCCAGGGCAAGGGAAAGACCGGCCATACCGCCGCCCGCGATGAGCACGTCCGTTTCGGTGGATGCAGGCTTGCGCGGCATCGGGCGCCCGTTCGATTGCCTTGACTGTTCCTGCTGGCATAGCGTGAGACGAACACGGGAACAAGCGACGGAGCGACGCATGGAGGGGGTGGTGAGGGAGAGGTCGGCGCGCGAACTGGGCGCGGCGATTGCCGCAGGCCGGGTCGATGCCCGGGAACTGACCGCGGCGTTGCTCGACCATATCGCGGCGGTTGACGGCGACCGCGCCGTCTATCTCGTGCGGACCGAGGAACGCGCGATGCGCGAGGCCGCCGCCGCCCACGACCGGGCCCGGCGGGGCATGACCGCCTCGCCACTGGACGGCGTACCGGTGTCCTGGAAGGACCTCTACGACACGGCAGGCATCACCACGTCGCACGGGTCCGCGCTGCTGCGCGACCGGGTGCCCGAGCACGACTGCCCGCTGGTCGCGCGCGGCGTGCGCGCCGGGTGGGTCATGCCCGGCAAGACCAACCAGTCCGAGTTTGCCTTCTCCGGCCTCGGCCTCAACCCGACCTTCGGTACGCCCGCGAACCCGTACTCGGGCGCCGAGCCCCTGGCGCCGGGGGGGTCGTCGTCCGGTGCCGCCGTCTCCGTGGCGGCGGGACTCGCGGCGATCGCCATGGGGTCGGACACCGGTGGTTCGGTGCGCGTGCCGGCCGCGTGGTGTGGCGTGACCGGCCTCAAGACCACCTGGAACACGCTGCCGATGGACGGGGTGTTGCCGCTCGCGCCGTCGCTGGACACGGCGGGCCCGCTTGCCCGCGACGTGGCCGACGCCGCGCTCGCCTGGGCAACGCTCGCGCGAAGGCCTGCCCCCGATCTGGCGGGCGCCTCCATGAAGGGCGTGCGCCTGCTCGTCCCCCGCACCCTCGTCTGGGACGATTGCGAATTGGGCATCGACCGGGTCGTGCGCGAGGCGCTGGACCGGCTCGCGAAGGCCGGGGCGACGCTGGTGGAGGCCGACGTCCCGGAGTTTGCCGAGTCCGACCGTATCATCGCACGCGGGCCCTACCTGCCGAGCGCGGAGGGGTATGCCGTCTGGGGCGACCTTGTGGAATCCGCGCCCGAGCGGGTGTTCTCCCAGATCGTGGAGCGTTTCCGCCTCGGTGCGAAGGCCTCGCCCATCGACCTGGCGAAGCTGATCCTGGAGGGCCGCCGCCTGCAGGCGTCCTATGTGGCGCGTACGGCAGGGTTCGACGCGGCGGTGATGCCGACGGTTCCGATTTCTGCGCCGCCGGTCGCGCGGCTTCTGGCAGACGAGCCCTACTATATCGAACGGAACCTGAAGGCGCTGTCGAACACGCGCTATGGGAACTACCTCGGACTCTCCGGTCTGACGGTGCCATGTGGAACCGATGACACGGGGGTTCCCGTGGGCCTGATGCTGCTTGGCGCGCCGCATGCCGAGGCGCGGCTGCTGCGCCTGGGCGCCGGGGTGGAGCGCGCTCTGGGCGCGTGATATCCGGATTGCATAAAAAATAGACAGTATGGGGGCGGGCCGAGGGGCCTGCCCTTTTTTTATGCGGAAATTGTCCGAGATTCCGTGCGCATCGATTCGTGGTCTCTAATTATGATTTAAAATCAATATTGTACGTGGTTTCCAGAAAGTGGCACGCTTCTTGACTCTCCAAGGCCGGGTGACAGGTATCCGCAGCTGGTTGCGGGCATCACCAGGGGCAGGTGCCCTGTCAGGCCGCCCATGAGGGCGGCACGTCGAGGAGGCTCGAGAGGGAATCCCATGAAACTCGTGATGGCAATCATCAAGCCGTTCAAGCTGTCCGAGATCCACGAGGCGCTGACCGCCCTCGGGATCCAGGGCCTGACGGTGACCGAAGTGAAGGGGTATGGCCGGCAGAAGGGTCATACCGAGATCTACCGGGGCGCGGAATATGCGGTCAGCTTCCTGCCGAAGCTGAAGATCGAGGTGGTGTGCGGCTCCGACATGGTCGACCGCGTCATCGAGACGATCGCCCAGACCGCCAAGACCGGACAGATCGGCGACGGCAAGATCTTCGTCCTGCCGGTCGAGCAGGTCATGCGCATCCGCACCGGCGAAACCGACGCCGAAGCGCTCTGACGTTCTCAGGAGATCATCTCATGAAAAAGACCATTCAACTCGCCGGCCTGACTGCTGCCGCGCTCCTGGTGCCGGCGGCGGCGCATGCCCAGGATGCGGGCGTGTCGCAGGAAACCGTCTACATCTTCAACACGCTCCTGTTCCTCATCGGCGGCTTTCTCGTCATGTGGATGGCGGCAGGCTTCGCCATGCTCGAGGCGGGCCTTGTGCGGTCCAAGAACGTGGCCATGCAGTGCACGAAGAACATCGCGCTCTTCTCCTTCGCCGGCCTGATGTATTTCCTCATCGGCTACAACCTCATGTATCCGGGCGATGGATGGAGCGTGGCGGGCTGGCTCGGCGCGTTCGGCCTCACCTCGCTGCCGCAGCCGGCGCCGGACGCCACGATGGAGGACATCACCTACGCCTCGGTCGGCTCGGACTTCTTCTTCCAGCTGATGTTCTGCGCGACGACGGCGTCGATCGTGTCGGGCACGCTGGCCGAGCGCATCAAGCTGTGGCCCTTCCTCGTGTTCACCATCGTGCTGACCGGCCTCATCTATCCGATCCAGGGTTCCTGGAAGTGGGGCGGCGGCTGGCTCGACGAACTGGGCTTCAACGACTTCGCCGGCTCGACCATCGTCCACTCGGTGGGCGGCTGGGCGGCGCTCGCCGGTGCGCTTCTGCTCGGCGCGCGTCACGGCAAGTATGACAAGGAGGGCCGCGTGAACCCGATGCCGGGCTCCTCGCTGCCGCTCGCGACGCTGGGTACGTTCATCCTGTGGCTGGGGTGGTTCGGCTTCAACGGCGCGTCGCAGCTCGCGATGGGCTCCCTCGCCGACGCTTCCGACGTGAGCCGCATCTTCGCCAATACCAACATCGCCGCTGCGGCGGGTGCGGTCGCGGCGCTCATCATGACGCAGATCATGTTCGGCAAGATCGATCTGACCATGGTGCTGAACGGCGCGCTGGCGGGTCTCGTCTCGATCACGGCAGAGCCGCTGACGCCCTCGCTCTTCATGTCGGTGGTGATCGGCGCAATCGGCGGCATCATCGTCGTGGTTGCCGTCCCGATGCTCGACAAGCTCAAGATCGACGACGTGGTCGGTGCCATTCCGGTCCACCTGATCTGCGGCATCTGGGGTACGCTGGCGGTTCCGCTGACGAACTCCGACGCGAGCTTCGGCGCGCAGATCACCGGCATCGTCGCCATCGGCGCGTTTGTCCTGGTCGTGAGCTTCGTGCTCTGGGCGATCCTGAAGGCAACCATGGGCATCCGCGCTTCGGAGGAGGCCGAGCGGATCGGCCTCGACCGCGCGGAGCTTGGCATGGAAGCCTATCCGGAGTTCGGCAAGGGCTCCCAGATCGCCTGATCGTTCCCGGCCGGTCCCGTCCGCCTCCACCGCGTTCCGGAGGCGGGCGGGCCCCGCGCACCTGGCCCGGGCGGCTCGCTGCCCGGGCCTTTTCTTTGACCGGACTTATCCCCGTGCACCGGCGCGGGGTTATATGTTTTGGAACCTCGCGCCGGGCGCGGGTACCATCGCATCCACCGAATCGGTTGCAGAGAGCTTGGACGGAGCATGGCTCGGACACGGCGCATGAGCGACAGCGGGCGGCGGGGCGCGCGCACGGACGAAGGAATGCGCGCCTTCCTGCGCCGCCGGGCAGGGGAGGGGGCCGGCCTCCTGCTCATCCTGCTCGCGGTTTTCGTGGCCCTTGCGCTTGCGAGCTACGATCCTGCCGATCCGTCTCCCACCCATGCCGGCCCCGGACCCGTCTCGAACCTGGCGGGAACGACCGGTGCCTATGCCGCCGACCTGCTGCTTCAGACCCTCGGTCTTGCCGCGCTCGCGGTCGCGCTCAGCCTTGTGGTGTGGGGCGTGCGCCTGTTGACGCACGTCCGGACGCGGTTCGAGGCGCTGCGCGTCGCGGCCTGGCCGCTGGGTGTCCTCGGCCTTGCGGCGGCGTTTGCCTTTCTGCCCGCCCCTGACGCCTGGCCGATCCGGACCGGCCTCGGCGGGCACATCGGGGCGCTTCTGGCGCACGGTCTCGACACGGTCCTGTCCGGCTGGGTGCCGGCCCTGCCGCTGGCGCTGGTCCGCCTTGCCCTGGCACTGGCTGCCGTCGCGGTGCTGCTGCTGACACTCGGCCTGCAGCCGGTGGCGATCGCACGCAGCATGTGGAGCGCGGGCCGCGGCGGCTGGCGGTCGCTACGCACGGCGGGCGATCTTGCGGCCGATGCCTCGGCGCGCCTCGGGGATGCTGCGCGGGCCGCAGGTCGCCTGCTGCCGCGGCGGCGCGGCCTGGACGGCGACGAAGAGATCGTGCGGCCAGCCCGCGCACCGGTTCTCGGTCCGGCGCGGCTGCCCGACGATCTCGACGAGGACGACGGGGAGGACTTCGGTCCTGCGCCAGTCAGCCGGGCGGAACGCAAGCCCGCACGGGACAAGGAAAAGCCGGCCCGAAAGGCGGCGCGGAAGGGTAGTGCGTCCGCCGAACAGCGGCTGCTGGCCCTCGATGGCGGATCGCCCTATGCGCTGCCCTCGCTCAATTTCCTCGCCGCGCCCGGGGCGGTGGAGAACGACCCCGCGCTGTCGCCCGCTTCGCTGCAGGAAAACGCCCGCCTGCTCGAGGGCGTACTCGACGATTTCGGCGTGAAGGGCGACATCATCGGCGCCAAGCCCGGCCCGGTCGTCACCCTGTACGAGCTTGAGCCCGCGCCGGGGCTGAAATCCTCGCGCGTGATCAATCTGGCCGACGATATTGCCCGCTCGATGAGCGCGATCTCTGCCCGCGTCGCTGTCATTCCTGGGCGCAACGCCATCGGCGTGGAACTGCCGAACCGGCGGCGCCAGACCGTCTACCTGCGCGAGTTGCTGGCCTCGCGCGAGTACGAGCAGGCCTCCTTCAAGCTTGCGCTGGCGCTGGGAAAGACCATCGGCGGCGAATCGGTCATCGCCGACCTCGCGCGCATGCCGCACCTTCTGGTCGCGGGCACGACCGGCTCGGGCAAGTCTGTCGCGATCAACACCATGGTGCTGTCGCTGCTCTACCGGCTGCCGCCAGACCAGGTGAAGCTGATCATGATCGACCCGAAGATGCTGGAACTGTCCGTCTACGACGGCATCCCGCACCTGCTTGCGCCGGTCGTGACGGATCCGAAGAAGGCGGTGGTCGCGCTGAAGTGGGTGGTCCGCGAGATGGAGGACCGCTACCGCAAGATGTCCAAGCTCGGCGTCCGCAATATTGCCGGGTACAACCAGCGCATGGGGGAGCTGGAGGCGCGCGGCGAGACGCTGACCCGCGAGATCCAGACCGGCTTCGACCCCGATACGGGCCGTCCGACCTACGAGGAGGAGGAGATCGCGCCTGAGAAGATGCCGTTCATCGTCGTCATCGTCGACGAGATGGCCGACCTCATGATGGTCGCGGGCAAGGATGTCGAAGGTTCGATCCAGCGGCTCGCGCAGATGGCGCGCGCGGCCGGCATTCACCTCGTCATGGCGACGCAACGGCCGTCTGTGGATGTCATCACCGGCACGATCAAGGCGAACTTCCCGACCCGTATCTCCTTCCAGGTCACCTCGAAGATCGACAGCCGCACCATCCTCGGCGAGCAGGGGGCCGAGCAATTGCTGGGCCAGGGCGACATGCTCTACATGGAGGGCGGCGGCCGCATCCGCCGCGTGCACGGTCCCTTCGTGTCCGATGCCGAGGTGGAGGAGGTCGTCGCCTGGCTGAAGTCCCAGGGCTCGCCCGACTATCTCGATGCGGTGACCGAGGACGACGAGGATGGAGGCGGCGCGTCCGCGGGCGGGTTCGACGATGGCGACGGGGGCGGCAGCGGCAACGACCCGCTGTTCGACCAGGCTGTCGCGATCGTCGCCGCCGACCGCAAGGCCTCGACCAGCTATCTCCAGCGCCGCCTTCAGATCGGCTACAACCGCGCTGCCCGGATCGTCGAGGAGATGGAGGAGCAGGGCATCATCGGCCGCCCGAATCATGTAGGCCGGCGCGAGATCCTTGTCCGCAATCCCAACGAGGACTGATCCGGCACCGACGGAGCCGATTGGCGTGGAACGTTTCAACGGGGGCGGGCATTGTCCCGATGCCGCCGCATTCAGTGTCTAGGGATCTGCGTCATGAGCATTCGAAACGCCCTCGCTGCAACGTTCGCCGCCGCCGCCGCCATGCTCGCCCTGCTCGTGGCGGGGCCGCCGGCCCATTCGGCCAATCTCGATGCGGGCGATGTCCGCGCCCTCGACCGGATCAGCGCATGGCTGAACGACAACGACCGGCTGCAGGCAGCCTTCGTCCAGATCAATCCCGACGGCACCATTGTCGACGGCACCGTCTATATGTGGCGGCCGGGACGGATGCGGTTCGAGTATCGTCCGCCGACCCCGATCCGGGTCATCTCCGACGGCACCTGGGTCGTGCTGGAGGACATGGAGCTCGACACGAAGGATCGGTATCCGCTGTCGGCGACGCCGCTTTCGCTCTTGCTGGCGGAGGAGGTCGACCTCAAGGAGACCGCGTTGATCGAGGATGTGACGCGCGCCGACGGCACGATCCGCGTGTCCGCACGCGATCGGGACAATCCCGACCAGGGCAGCATCGTGCTCGTCTTCAACGAGGAACCTCTCGCCCTGCGGCAGTGGATCATCACAGACACGCAAGGCCAGCGCACGACGGTGGCGCTCAAGGATGTGCGCACCGGCGTGCGCCTCGATCCCCGCCTGTTCGTGGCCAACGACCCGCTTCCGCAGGGGCCGCGCTGAGCGGACGCCCACCTGCGCTCCGCTCTCCGCTTGTGAGGCCCGTGCCGGCGTGCTAGCGATCTCGTCAGGCGCTCAACAGGGAGCAGGAACGGGTCGCGTGCACGGTTGTCTGCGCACGGGCGCCCGGCTGACCGGAACATGACAGATGCGGCCCCCAGCCCGCAGGATACCCGCGACCGCCTGGCGGCCTGGCTTGCCGAGCGGCAGGTCAGCGAGGTGGAGTGCATCGTCGCCGACATGAACGGCCTTGCGCGCGGCAAGATCCTGCCGACCAAGAAGTTTCTCGATACCTTCGACGAGCGTTCGCTGCGGCTGCCGGAATCGATCTTCCTGCAGACGGTCACGGGCGACATGATCGATTCGGAGGTGCTGTCGGAAACGGAACCGGATGTGGTTCTGCTGCCCGATGCCGATACGATCCGGCTCGTGCCCTGGTACGACGAGCCGACGGCGCAGATCATCTGCGACGCTGTCTACAAGGACGGCGGACCCGTCACCGTGGCGCCGCGACAGGTCCTGAAGCGGATCCTGGCGCTCTACGCACAACGGGGCTGGCAACCCATCGTGGCGCCGGAGGTCGAGTTCTACCTCTGTCAGAAGAACGTCGATCCCGACTACCCGCTGGTTCCGCCGATCGGCAAGTCCGGGCGGCAGGAGAACGCGCGCCAGCCCTACGGCATCGACGCCGTCAACGAGTTCGATCCCCTGTTCGAGGACGTCTACGACTATTGCGAGGAGCAGGCGATCGACATCGATACGCTGATCCACGAGGCGGGCGCCGCCCAATGCGAGATCAACTTCAACCACGGCGAGCCGCTGAGCCTCGCGGACCAGACCTTCCTGTTCAAGCGGACCGTGCGTCAGGCTGCCCTGCGCCATGACGTCTACGCGACCTTCATGGCCAAGCCCTACCAGGGCGAACCCGGTAGCGCCATGCACATCCACCAGTCGATTCTCGATGTTGAGACGGGCCGTAACCTGTTCTCGACGCCGGCTGGGAAGGACACCGCGCTGTTCAAGAACTATGTCGGCGGCCTGCAGAAGTATCTGCCCGGGGCGATGCCGCTGATCGCGCCGAACGTGAACTCCTATCGGCGGCTGATCCGTGACCTTTCTGCGCCCGTGAATACGCATTGGGGGCGGGAGAACCGCACTGTCGGCCTGCGCGTGCCCGATTCGCGGCCTGCGAACCGCCGCGTCGAGAACCGTGTGCCCGGGGCCGACGCCAATCCCTACCTTGCCATCGCGGCGACGCTCGCCTGCGGCTATCTCGGGATGCGCAAGCGGCTGAAGCCCACGCCCGAGATGACGAAGAGCGCCTATCTTTCGCAGCGTTATGCGCTGCCCCGCCACATCCTGGACGCGCTTCAGAAGCTGAAGTCCGCCACCGAACTGCGCGAGGTGCTGGGGCCCGACTTCGTGCAGGTCTATCTCGAGGTGAAGCTCGAGGAGCATCATGCCTATCAGCAGGTCATCTCCGCCTGGGAGCGGGAGCACCTGTTGCTCAACGTCTAGGCATGGGCGCCTGCGCCGGTCCGATGGTCCTTCCGCAAGGGTAATCCCGCGGCCCTACCGGCCCTGGAACACGGGCTTGCGCTTCTCGGCCTGCGCCGCAAGGCCTTCCCTGAGGTCCGCGCTCGCCCAACAGGTGGCGACGCGTTCATCTGCCGCCGCGCGGTCCAGTGTGCCCGCTCCGATCTCGTTCAGCGTCCGCTTCATGCCCGCGACCGCAAGCGGGGCGAGTGCGGCGATCTCCCGCGCCATCTCGTCTGCCCTATCGAGCAGCGTGTCGGCGGGATCGGCCACCGCGTCGAGAAAGCCCACCCCGCACAAGGCCGCCGCGCCCTTCAACGTCTCGGCCCGCAGGAACAGGCGCTTGGCCGTCTGCAGGCCGAGGCGCGACGCGACCCGACCCAGGCCCTCCGGCGCATAATGGATGCCGAGCGCCGCTGGCGGCACGCGCAAGGCCATCTCCGGCACACCGATGCGGAAGTCGCAGGCGAGGGCAATTTCCACGGCCCCGCCATAGACCCCGCCGTTGAGCGCGGCCACGACCGGCTGGGGAATTTGCTCGATCGTGTCGCACAATGCGGTCAGCGGGTTCTCGGTCCAGTCCGATCCCGCAACGTCGCCCAGCGATACCCCCGCCGAGAAGACCGTGCCCGTGCCGGTCAGCACGACGGCGCGCGTCTGGCCGTCCTTGGCGATCCCGGTCAGTGCCGCGCTCAGGGCGGCGATGTCCGTTCGCGTGAGCGCGTTCCGCCGGTCCGGTGCGGCAAGCGTGATCCGTGCGACGGGTCCGCCTGCGTCCACCTCGATGGCTGCCGATCGGTTCATGGGTCGTTGCCCCTTCCTGTGTCCGTGCCGTCCTGTCGGCCGCGTTGCATCCCTGCGGCCGTGAATGGGCAAGAGTTGCGGGAGCGCGCCGGTTCCTTTCTTATGCCTCATGCTCACCGCCCGTACGAGGCCGCACATGCCCTTTTCCCGCCGCGTCCGCCGCCTCGCCTTCGGTCTCGCCACGCTGGCCGGACGGCCACGCGGCTTCTTCATCCCCTACCGTTACGCAGCCGGCGCCGATGCGCCCGGCCGCGACGCCTATCCGGAGATCGGGGCCCTGTTCGAGGCCGCGCGCCCGCGCCTTGCGGCATGTCTCGCTGCTTTGGAAGCCCACGCCGAAGCCTTCGCGCGGATCGGTTCCGCGCCTCCGCCCGCGCCCCGCTGGACCCAGGACTGGTTTCCGACGCTCGACGCCGCCGTCCTCTATCACATGGTGGCGACGCTTTGCCCCCCGCGCCTTGTCGAGGTCGGTTCCGGGCATTCGACCCGGTTCGCCGTGGCGGCCGTGACGGATGGGGCGCTCGCCACCCGGGTGACCGCGATCGACCCCGCACCGCGTGCCGACATCGCGGCCCTGCCGCTCACCCTGCACCGCCTGACCGTTCAGCAGGTTGCGGATGCGCCCTTCGCGGCCTTGCGGGCGGGCGACATCCTCAGCATCGATTCCAGCCATATACTGATGCCGGGAACGGACGTGGACCGGCTGTTCTCCCGGGTGCTACCGGCCCTACCGGCCGGTGTGACGGTCCACATCCACGACATCTTCCTGCCAGACGGGTATCCCGAGGACTGGGCGTGGCGTGGTTACAACGAGCAGAATGCGGTGGCCGCCCTGCTTGCCGGGGGGGGATGGGACGTCCTGTGGGCCAGTCATTACGCCGCCACGCGCATGGCTGCAGAGGTCGCCGAAAGCATCGTCGGGCGGCTTCCCCGGGCGGCCGGGGCGCGGCCGGCCAGCCTTTGGCTCCGGAAGCGCTGAGGCCCCGGCTTCACCTTTTCGCGCGCGGTAACGTTTCCGGGCCAGCAAGCGGGCGCGCACGTCCTATATTTGCTGGAACGACGACACCGGACGGCCGCCGCCGGCGGGACTCCAGCGCGAAGGATACGGGATGCGCAGGTTTCTCCACTTCCTGATCGGCGCCCCGCCGGAGGGCGAGCTTCCAGCCCGCGTGCGCGAAGACGTGGCGCGGCAGCAGAACGACAGCGAGATCCTGATCGGTTGGGTGCTGCTGTTCCTCGTATCGGTGCTGGGCGTGCTTTATGGGGTCGCTCCCAAGGCGTTCGACGAGTCCGCTCCCTTCGAGCCGGTTCCCGTGGTGATCGCGACCCTCGGCGCGCTGGCTGCCGTGCGGCTTTTGCTCGCCTACCTCGGTGCGCTGCCGCGCCTTCTTCTGGCGCTGAGCGTCATCGCGGAGGTGGGTTTGCTGATCGGTCTGATCTGGAGCTTTCACATCCAGTATGGCCAGCCGCCCGGATTCTATCTCAAGGCGCCGACCATGCTTTATCTCTTCGGCATCCTCGCCCTGCGCGCGCTCCGCTTCGAGGCCGCCTATGTGCTGCTTGCCGGGGTGATCGCTGCGGCCGGGTGGGCGTGGCTCGTCTGGTACGCTGTATCCGGCATGGCGATCGGCGACCCGATCACGCGCGATTTCGTGGAGTACATGACGTCCTACCGTGTCCTGCTGGGCGCGGAGTTCGACAAGATCCTCGCGATCCTGATGGTCACGGGCGTGCTCGCCCTCGCCATCGTGCGTGCCAATCGCCTGCTTGTCCGTGCCGCTGCACAGGGGCATGCAGCACGCGATCTCTCCCGGTTCTTCGCGCCCGAGGTGGTAACGCGGATCACCGGGGCGGAAGACCGGATCGCCGCGGGCGAGGGCGAGATGCGCGAAGCGGCGATCCTGCTTGTCGATATCCGCGGGTTCTCGACGCTGGCCGCCGAATGGCCGCCCGCTCGCACCATGCGCGTGCTCGCCGAATACGAAGCGCGCATGGTGCCGCTGATCCGCGGCCATGGCGGCGTGGTGGACAAGTTCATGGGGGACGGCATCCTCGCCACATTCGGTGCCGCGAGGATCAGCGAAACCCCAGCAGCCGACGCGGTTTCCGCAGCGGTCGCCGTGGCGGACGCGGCCGCCTTCTGGGGGCGGGAGCGGCGCGAGGCCGGAGAGCCCGTGCTGGAAATCGGCGTCGGTGTCGCTTCGGGCCCCGTCGTGTTCGGGGCGGTCGGGCATGACGAGCGTCTCGAGTACACGGTGATCGGCGCCGCGGTGAATCTCGCGGCGAAGCTGGAAAAGCACAACAAGGTGCTGCACACCCGTGCGCTCACGGATGCCGCGACGCTGGCGCTTGCCCGCGCGCAGGGCTGGACCGGGCAGCCCCTGCGAACGGTTGCGGGCGCGCGCGTCGACGGGCTCGACCGCGCCGCGGATCTCGCGGTGCTGGCCTGACGAGAGCGGGCGGACGCCGCAGCCCTGCCGGGTGCAGGCCCTACCGGGTACGGCGAGCGGCGTCAGGCATAGGGATCCGCCGCATCCCGCAGTCCGTCGCCCAGGAAGTTGAACGCCAGCACCACGATGATGACCGGGATCATCGGCGCCATCAGCCAGGGATAGACCGTGACGACCGTCAGGTTCTGCGCCTCGTTCAGCAGCACGCCCCAGGAGACGGCGGGCCGTTTCAGGCCGAGGTTCAGGAAGGACAGCGCCGTCTCGCCCAGGATCATGGTCGGGATCGACAAAGTTGCCGACGCGATGAGGTGGCTCGTGAAGCCCGGCAGCAGGTGGCGCGCAATGACGCGGCGCGGCTTCGCCCCCATCAGCACCGCGGCGGTCGCGTAATCCTCCTCGCGCAGCGACAGCAGCTTCGAACGCACCGCGCGCGCCAGCCCCGGCCAGTCGAGCAGGCCCAGGATGACCGTGATGCCTATGTAGATCAGCACCGGACTCCAGGTCACGGGCAGTGCCGCCGACAGCGCCATCCACATCGGCAGTTCCGGCAGCGAACGCAGGATCTCGATCACCCTCTGTATGGCTGCATCGACCAGCCCGCCGAAATACCCGGCCATACCGCCCAGCACGATGCCGAGCGTCAGGCTGATCGCGACGCCGATCAGGCCGACGGTCAGCGAAATTCGCGCCCCGTAGACGATTCCCGAAAAGAGGTCGCGGCCCAGCCGGTCGGTGCCGAGCAGGAACAGCGTGCCCCCCTGCGGCGCGCAGACAAGCCGGAAGCGCGCCTCGAACAGCCCCCAGAATTGGTAGGGCCCGCCCTGGCAAAAGAAACGCAGGGGCTGCGGCGAGGTTCGGTCCGTCCGGTATTCCCAGCGGAAGTTCTCCAGATCCGGTTCGGCGATCATCGGGTAGGTGAAGGGTCCGATGAACCGGCCCTCGTGAAACAGGTGAACGCCCTGCGGCGGTGCGTAGAGATGCGCGTTGTCGCGCGCATTGGGCGTGTAGGGCGCGATCGCCTCCGCGAACGGCACGGTCAGGTAGATCAGCAGGAGCAGGACGCCCGACCACAGCGCGACCCGGTGGCGCTTGAACCGCCACCACATCAGCGTCCATTGCGAGGCGCGGTAATACCGCTCCTGTTCCGGTGTCAGGACGTCGTCCCGCCCCGGCTCGAAGGGGGCCGGGTCGACGTAGTGCGTCAGCTTTTCCCCGCTCATCGCGTGCGCCCCCCGTCCAGCCGGATGCGCGGATCGAGAACCGCGAGCAGAAGGTCGGAGATCAGCATTCCGACCAGCGTCAGGACCGCCACGAACAGCAGGATGAAGCCTGCTAGGTACTGGTCCTGCGACTGCAGCGCGCCCAGCAGGATCGGCCCTACCGTCGGCAGGTTCAGTACGACCGACACGATGACCGAACCGGAAACGAGTTGCGGCAGCAGGTTTCCGATGTCCGCGATGAACGGGTTGAGCGCCATGCGCAGCGGGTACTTCATCAGCAGCTTGCGCTCACCGAGGCCCTTGGCACGTGCCGTCGTGACATAGGGCTTGCGCAACTCGTCGAGCAGGTTGGCCCTCAGCCGCCGGATCATTGCGGCGGTACCGGCGGTGCCGATCACGACGGTCGGCACGATCAGATGCGCGAGCACCGACCCCAGCTTGGCGAGGCTCCACGGCTCCCCGATGTACTCGGGCGCCATCAGCCCGCCGACGGACAGGCCGAACCAGGCGTTTGCGTAGTAAAGCAGGATCAGCCCAAGGAGGAAGTTGGGCGTCGCGAGGCCCAGGTAGCCGATCAGCGTGATGCCGTAGTCGCCCCAGGAATATTGCCGCGTCGCCGAGTAGATCCCGATGGGGAAAGACACGATATAGACGAACAGGACGGTCGCGAGGTTCAGCACGATGGTCAGCAGGACGGTCTGTCCGACCACGTCGGTCACGGGCCGGTCATACTCGAACGACCAGCCGAAATTGCCCTGCAGGATTCCACTGAAACCGTTGGGACCGGGCAGCGCGCCCACCCAGATCAGGTAGCGTTCCAGAAAAGGGCGGTCGAGCGCAAACTCGTTGCGCAGGAACTCCAGTTTCGCGACCGACGCGCTCTCGCCCTGCGCCTGCAATTCCGCAATCTGGTTGGACAGATAGTCGCCGGGCGGAAGCTCGATGACCAGGAACATCAGCAGCGAAACGACGATGAGCGTCGGGATCATCGTCAGCAAGCGGCGCACGACATAGGCCCCCATCAGCGGGCCCTCCGGTGTGCAGGGCCGATCCTGCGTGCCTTCGCGGTGTGGGTCATTGGGTTGCCGGCGCCTCCCCGCTCTCGGGGCCGCTCCTGGGGGCGTCGGTGCGCCAGAAGGTATCCATGCGGAACAGGCCGAAGTGCGCGCCGGGGTCCCAACCGTAGAAGGCAGTCTCGGGCACGTTGCGCAGGATGTTCGACACCGCCACGGGCTGGGGTATGCCCTGAACCGTGCCGATGGTCAGCGTCTCCTCGGCATGAATTTCCAGCATCGCGTCCCACGCCGCGGCCTGCGCTTGCCGGGTCGTCGCCGCGTTCCAGTCCTCGTAGAGTGCGAGCAGGCGCCGGGCCCAATCGGTGTCCGGTTCCTCGCCGCTGGTGCCGCGCGTCTCGTGATACTGGCCCCATTCCGGCCAGGCGAGCATCGCCTGGCTGACCGGGGCAAGCTCGTCGGGCACCATTTCCGGCGTTGGAATGCCGTTGTCGAAGCCGTCCCACACGGACATGACCAGCTGTCCGGCGAAGGCGCGGTTGCGCATCACGTCCCGCTGCGAGGACTTCACGAACAGCGCCACCCCGATCTCGCGCCACGTCTCCTCGATCAGCGCCAGCATGTCGACCTGCTCCTGGCTTTCGCCCGCGGTCTCGACGATGATCTGCAGCGGCCGGCCGTCAGGCATCAGGCGGATCCCGTCGCCGCGCCGCCCGGTGAGGCCGATCTCGTCGAGAAGGCGGTTCGCCTCCGCCGTGTCGTATCGGCACCAGTCGGACCGGTAGGGCTCCCGCGACAGCGGGCTGCGCGGCAGCGCCGTGTTGTTCGCGGGTGTGCCGAGACCGAAATACATCACCCGGTTCAGCATCTCCCGGTCGATGCCCAGCGATAGCGCGTGCCGGAAACGCCGGTCGCGCACCAGCGCCCGCCAGACCGGGTCGGTGACGGTCATGTTCGGGTAGAGCGCCATGGCCGATCCCTTGGAGATCGGCCAAAGGTACGTCCGGTAGTTCCCGCCGCGTTCGCCGCGCTTCAGCGTCGTGATGTTGGAGAAGCCGATGCCGCGGGCCTGCAGGTCGCTTTCGCCTGCGGCAGTCTTGGCCGCGATCAGCCGGCCGTCGGCCACCATCAGCACCAGCCGGTCGATGTAGGGAAGTTGCCGGCCCTGCGCATCGATCCGGTGGAAATAGGGATTGCGCACGAGAACATAACGCTGCGCCGGCGACTCGGTCGTATTCATCCAGGGTTGCAGCGTGGGCATCTCCACATTGGAGAAGTCGTACATCTCGTCGGCGCGGTTGTGCAGTGCGGCCCAGTTGCGTACCCGCGCTTCCGCGATCATCCGCTCCAGGTCCGCCGGATCGCCATAGCGCTCGTGAAACCGCTTCAGATAATGCGCGGGCCGATAGATGAAGGGTGGCCGCGCCTTCGCCAGTTCGGGCAGGAAGGCGGGGTTGGGAGTGTCCCAGCTGTAGCGGACCGCGGTCTCGGATATCACCTCGAAGCCGGGCAGCTTGCCGTCGGACATGAAGAAAGCCGGCGGGCCGGAGGGCATCAGGTGCGGGTTGTTCGCCACGTCCTCCCAGTAGTACCGGAAGTCTTCCGACGTGAAGGGTTGTCCGTCCGACCAGCGGTGACCCTCGCGCAGGATAAGGGTGATGGCCCTGCCGTCGGGACTGACCTCGACAGCCTTCAGGATATCCGGCTTGAGTTCGAGGTCCTCGGTCCAGCCGACCAGCCGCGCATATCCCCAGACGACGGCGAGGCGCACGTCCTTGGTCCGGCCGATCAGCGTCGTCAGGTCGCCGCCATGGCGTCCGGGCGTCCGGCCCATCGCCGCCATGTCCGTCACCAGCGGTTCCGCCGGAACCCGCTCTGCCACCGGGGGCAGGATCGTCGTCGGGTGAGAGCGATTGAGCGTCGGGGTCTCGACGAGGGTGGGTGGGCTTCCGGTCTCTGCATGTGCGGTCGCACATACCGTGCCGAACGCCAGCAGAAGAATCGCGGTCATACCGGTCAAACCACGCCTCATGCGACCTGCTCCCGCATGCCTTGTGTCCCTGCCATCAGGATCCTGTGTCCCGGTGCTACCTCGACGAGCGCGGCGGCCGGTCCCTCCGGCGCAAGCCGGTAGGGCTCGGGCCAGGCGGTCGGGTCCGAGGTCTTGCCCGCCATCAGCGCGCCAAGGTCCAGCGGCCGTGCGAGGTCCGGTTCCGGCACGGCGGCAAAGAGCGCGCGCGTATACGGGTGGCGGTGGTCCTTGACCAGCGTGTCGGCGGGGGCAATCTCGACGATACGGCCGGCGCACATCACCGCGATGCGGTCGGCCATGTAGTCGACGACGGCCAGATTGTGGCTGACGAACAGATAGGTCAGGCCCATCTGTTCCTTCAGATCCTTGAGCAGGTTCAGGACCTGCGCCTGCACCGAGACGTCGAGTGCCGACACCGGCTCGTCGCACAGGATCAGTTCCGGTTTCAAGGCCAGTGCGCGGGCGATCCCGATGCGCTGCCTCTGCCCGCCGGAAAAGGAATGCGGGTAGCGGCGCAGGTGCTCGGGGCGCAGGCCCACGATCCGCATCAGTTCCTCGGCCCGCGCGGTGCGTTCGGCGGGTGTGAGGCGGCCGTGGATCACATAGGGCTCGGTCAGAATCTCATGCACCGTCATGCGCGGGTTGAGCGAGGAGAACGGATCCTGGAAGATCAGTTGTACCCGCCGCCGGAAGTCGTCGAGTTCGGCCCCGCTCAGACCGTGCACGTCCCGGTGTCCGCCGTCGAGCGCGATGGTAATCCGCCCGGTGTCCGGCGTGATCGCGCGCATCACCATCTTCGACAACGTGGTCTTGCCGCATCCGGATTCGCCGACCAGGCCGAGGCATTCGCCGCGCCGCACGTCCAGCGAGATGTCGTCCACCGCCGTGAACGCTCTCGCCTGGGCGGGCGAGAACAGCCCCCGCCCGCGCCTCTTGGTGAAATGCTTCGTGACACCCTCCAGGCGGACGAGGACAGGATCGGGCGCCTCGGCGGCCGGGGCCTGGCCATTGGCCGAGAGAAAGCCCTCAGGGTGCGGTGCGATGGGACGGATGGGAACCAGCCGGTCGTCCGGTTCCATGTCGAAGCGTGGAACCGCCGCGTGAAGCGCGCGCGTGTAGGCGTGGCCGGGGCTGTTGAAGACGTCGGTTGCGGTGCCCGATTCCACGACGCGGCCGCGATAGACCACGACCACCTCGTCCGCCATGTTGGCCACCACGCCGAGGTCGTGGGTGATGAGCAGGATCGCCATGCCCAGCCGGTCCTGCAGCGAGCGGAGAAGCTGAAGGATCTGCGCCTGGATCGTCACGTCGAGGGCCGTGGTGGGTTCGTCGGCGATCACCAGGGCCGGATTGCAGGCCAGCGCCATGGCGATGACCGCCCGCTGGCGCAGGCCGCCCGAAAGCTCGAACGTGTAGCTGTCGGGCGCGTGTTCGGCGTCAGGAAAGCCGACAAGCTCCAGAAGTTCCACCACCCGCTCCCTGACGGTTCCGCCGGCGTCCGCGACATGCAGGCGGATCGCTTCGCCGATCTGGTCGCCGATCGTGTGCAGCGGAGACAGCGCGGTCATCGGCTCCTGGAAGATGATGGAGATGCGCCCGCCGCGGATCTGGCGCATCTCGGGCCCACGCGTATCCAGGGTGTCGAGCCTCACCGGCGTTCCGGTGGCGGGGTCCCGGAATCGGATTTCGCCGCCGGAGATCCGCCCGGGTTTTGGAATGAGGCCGAGTATTGCCTGGCTGACGACAGTCTTGCCCGAGCCGGACTCGCCCACCAGAGCGACGGTCTTTCCGGCGGGTACCCGGAAGGATACCCGGTCTACCGCACGAACCTCGCCGCCCGGCGTATCGAAGCTGACCTGCAAATCCTCGATTTCGAGGACATTCATGGCTAACACACCCCTCGGCGCGTTCACGCGCGCTTCATGGTGTCATGGTGACCGATCTGGGGCCGAATCCAAAGCCTGAAGATTGACGCGCGTGCGTTCAGACAGCGGCACGGCCGCTCTGCGCGCCATGGCGCGTGCTTGCGCAACCAGGATGGAGAAGTCCCCGGTCTCGCTGTCGATGCTGAGCCGCTCCCGCCGGCTGCCGAGGCGCAGGACGAACAGCCCCCGGCGACGATCGAGCATGCCGGGATAATAGTCCAGCCGGAACGAGGCGATGTCTGCGAGATCGAGCCGCCGCCGGCCCAACATGTCCTCCACCGTCAGGATGCCGTCCGCGAGGGTTATCCGTCGGCCCTTGCGGACCAGCGCCCGGACGCACAGGAAGGCGAAGAGCGCCAGAACCGTGCCCATCAGGACCGCGACCAGCGGTGCCGGCCGTATCCCCGCAAGCAGCGCGCCCATTGCAATGGTTCCTGCCGCACCGATCGCCACGTCGCGCCAGACCGCGAAGGGCTGGACTCGCGCCTGCACCTTCATGCCGCCAGCCGCCCGAACAGCGCATCCGGGGCGGGCCAGGACACGGCTTTCGCCGCCGCCAGGTCTGCCAGCAGGCGGGAGAGCGTGTGCCAGGCCGTCGCGTCATGCTGCAGGTGATGCGTCAGCAAACCGACCGGGCCGCGGCGGCGCCCGCTTGCCCGCGCCGCGATGGCCCCTGCAAGATCGGCCGCGACGTCCGGGTAGGGCCGGCCCTCCCGCCGCCGCCAGTCGATCAGGTCCACCTCCGGGTTCAGCTGGAAGAGGCCGGTTCCCGCCGCCTCCGACCGTCCGGCGAAGGTCGAGAGCGCGGCGAACCCCGCACGGGAGAGTTCCCGCACGACGATGGCGTCGATCCGGTTCCAGGGCGGGACGAGCACCGGCAGCGTGCGCCCGGGAAAGCGCGTTTCCAGCGACCGGCGTGCCGTTTCGAGTGCCGCGACAAGCTTCAGGGCCTCCCCGGTGTCGGCGGCGGTCAGCTCCTGTTTGCGGTCATCGGGCTGCGCACGGTTCTCGTGGGCGAGACCGTGCACCGCGACGGCCACACGGTCCGCGTCCGCAAGCGCGGCCTGGAGCGTCGCGTCTGCCCGCGCCGGTATGACCGCGAGCACGACCGGCAGGTCATAGCGTGCGGCCAGCGTCAGGAGACGGTCGAGCGCGGGGTTGGCGCGCGTTGCATCGTCGTCTCGCCACCAGAGTGCGATGCCACCCGTCCCGGCGGCGTCGCTGAGCGCGGCGGCGAGACGCGGGTCGGTCATGGCGTGTCTCTCCTCAGTCCGCGGCCGGCGTGCCAATCCGGGCGCGTACCCACTCGGCGGTGACCTCCGCACCGTCGAGGCGGGCGTCGACCTTCGGCGGCGGCGGTCCGGCGAGTGTCGCATCGATCGCGCGCGCCAGCCCTGCCGCCTCGATTCCCTTTTCGTGCACCACCGTGACGAGCCGTGCCCGTTCGAAGATCTCGGCGCGTGCTGCCTGCTCGCTTTCCTTGCCGCCCGCGAAGGGCACGATGACGGCCCGCACGCCGGTCGCCAGCAGGTCCATCATCGTGTTGTAGCCGGCCTGGCTGACCGAAAGCGCGGCATTTGCCAGCAGGCCGCGATAGTCGGGCCGGGCCGTCTCCACGATCGTGCCCGGCTGCCGCGCCGCACGCGCGACGAAATCCGCCTGCCAGCGGGGGTCGGCGTTGGATCCCGTCAGGAACCGCCAGACGCGGCCGCTCCCGGCGCCAAGTGCATGGGCCGCAAGGGCCGCCTCGAACAGTGCCTGGCCCATTGCTCCGCCCCCGGCGGCGACCACGATCTCGTCCGCGCCATCCTGCGTTTCGGGCATGCCCTCGCGCGCGACATATCCCGTGTAGACGAGCAGATCGCGAACCTCGGCCGCGGCCGGGTAGCTTGCCTCCAGCGGGCTGATGCTCTCCACCCCATGCACCAGAACGGCGTCGAAGGCGGCGCGCGCGGTCTCGATGCTCTGCTCGATCCTGAGGGCCTTTGGCGATGGAATGAGGATATCCCGGACCGAGGAGACAAGCAGCGGCCGCGGCTGCATCGCGTGGATCCGTTCCACGAAAGGTTCCAGTTCGAAGCGCATCTTGTGCCGCCCGAAGGGAAACAGCTCCGTGATCACCATGTCGGGCCGGGTTTCTTCCAGCGTATCGAGCAGGGCCGCAGTGCGCTTCTGCTTCCAAGCCTCGGTGATGTCGCGGCCTTCCGCGTCGGCCAGCCCCTTGAAGTCGGCGCCGGTCGCACGCGCCGCGGGAAGCTGGACGAATTGTGCGCACCGTACGTCATGTCCGACCACCGGCAGTCCGCCAGCGACGAAGGTCACCGTCAGTCCCACGTCGGTCATGGCCTCGGCGAGGGCGGCGGCGCGGACATAGTGACCGGTGCCGAGAAGATGCTGCACATAGATGAGGACGCGTCCGGTCATGTGGTCTGCCTGGGCTCCAGCGGAATATTGGCCTCGACCAGCGCGATGGAGCCTTGCGCGTCGAGGCTGAAGAGGTGGAGGGCCGCACTGTCGAGGCGGATGGGAGGTTTGTGCGTCATGTCCCAGCCGGTCGCAAGGGCCAGCGCCGCACGCAGCACGCCCTTGTGCGTGACGACGAAGGCGCTCGTGCGTGCAGCGCCCAGCTCGGCCAGAAGGTCCGAAAGACGCGCCATGACCTCCCGGGGGCGTTCGCCGCCTGGCGGCGCGAGTTCGAGCCCGCGCGCTTCCGCTGCCGCCATGCCCTCGGGGTCGGCCGCGCGCAGATCCGACAGCCGCTTGCCTTCCCACGCGCCCCAATCGGTCTCGATCAGCCGGGGATCGGTTTCGATGTGGCCGGACCAAAGCTGGCTTGCCGTTTCGACAGCGCGGGCGAGCGGACTGGACAGGCAGCGTTCCGCGGCTGCGATCCGGGTTGGAAGCCTCAGCCTGCCGAGCGCGGCCTTGGACTCGCGCAGCAGTGGAACGTTCTGGCGCCCCTGGATCAGGCCGGACGCGTTCCACGCGGTCGGGTAGTGCCGCATCAGCGCGATCCAGCCTGCCTCGGTCATGCCGCTCTCCTGTTCGCGCGGACTGCTGCCAGGCAGCGGTCGAGGCGTTCGGCGGCCCGGTCGAGATCCCGCGTGTCGCGGATCTCGGCTGTTGCCGCCTTCGCCATGGCGATGCGTTGGTCCGTATGCATCATGAGCCGGGCGAGCGCCGCCGCATAGGCCTCTCCGGACTGGGCGGTCAGACAGCCGGTATGGCCATGCCGGATGACCGAGGACGGGCCCGGGCCGTCGAGCGCGACGGGCACGGCGCCCGCGGCTTGCGCCTCCAGATAGACCATGCCGTAGGCTTCGCCGACCCCGGGCCACGCGAGGAGGTCTGCCTCCCGGTAGTGCCGGGCGAGCGCCTCCGTCCCTGCCGCGCCGGCGAAGCGCACACGCGGCCCGAACGGTGCGAACAGCGCCTCGACCCGGGCGCGCGCCGGGCCGTTCCCGACGATCGTGAGACGCCAGTCGGATTCTGCAAGGCGGCCGAGCGCGCTGGCCAGCAGCCGATAGCTTTCGAGCTTCGCGCCCTCTCGCATCATGCCCACGGCGAGCAGCCGTGCCGGTCCGTCCTCTTGCGCCCTCCGCCTCCCGCCGATGAAGGGCGACGCGTCGAGAAAGGGCGGGAAGTCATGAATCCTTTCATCGTCCATGACGCGGCCGAGGCAGGCGCGGTCGAGCGGCGTCATCGCCAGCACTGCCGAAGCCTGGCGCAGTGCTGCGACGACCGCGCGCTCCGACGGGGCCCAATGGTCCTTGAGCCGCTTCGGAGCGTGGCTCGCCTCGGCCACCACATAGGGGATGGACAACGCCCGCGCGACAGCGGGCCCGACCAGGTCGGGTGCACGGTAGTAGAGGTGATAGGTCAGCCATACCGAGGGGCGCGGCATACTCCGTCCCGCAATGTCTCCCAGGACCCGGGCGGCCTCCGCTGCACCCGCCGCGGCCATGGCCGCCTGATCGCGCGGGTTCCCATGCCGCAGCCAGGTGCGCAGGCGGCTTGCGACCGTCCCGGTATGGCCGGCGCGCGTGAGCGCCGCCAACAGCAGGCGCGCCATCGTGCGGTCGCCCGAGGGGACCGGGTGGTCCGGATCCTTCATCGGGGCATGGAAGGCGACGTGCATCAGTGTCCTTCCGCTGTCCGCGCGGGCAGCGTTTCCGCGAACCGCCGGGCCAGGCGTGCGATCCCTCCCTCCATCGAGAACTGGCTGCGCACCCGCGCCTCCCCGGCCTCGCCGAGCCTGCGCGCCAGGTCCGCATCGCCAAGTACGCGGGCGACCGCACCGGCCAGCGCGCGCGGGTCGTCGGGCGGAACCAGGAGGCCTGTCTCGCCGTCGCGCACCAGTTCCGGGATGGCCGCCACGGCCGTCGCGATGACGGGCACGCCCTGACTTTGCGCCTCCATCAGCACATTGGGCAGGCCGTCGCGGTCGCCGTCCCGGGCGACGCGGCTTGCCAGCACGAACACGGCCGCGTTGCGCAGCGTCTCCAGAACTTCTGCCTGGGGCTGGGCGCCCCGCCAATCGCACCGTGCAGCGATGCCGAGGCGGTCCGCCTGCCGCTTGAGCGCCGGGAGCAGCGGCCCTCCGCCGATGTGGACGAATCGCCAGTCGAGGCCGACGGGCAGACGCGCCAGCGCGTCGAGGATCGTATCGAGCCCCTTCTTCGCAACGGCGCGGCCGACGCAGACGATGGCTGCTGGTCCGGGCAGGCGATGGCGGCGGTGCGGACCGAACCGGGCGAGGTCGAGTCCGTGATAGACCAGATCCACGGAGTCCGGTTCGGGGGCCAGCATGCGCAGCCGCTGCGCGCCATAGGCCGTGCAGGTCGTGCCCCAGGACGCGTCGGCCAGCTTTTCCGCGATCTCCCAGTCGGGCGTCGTCCAGATATCCTTGGCATGGGCCGAGTAGGACCAGGTCAGACCGCGCAGTATGGCCGTGTAGCGCGCCACGGACGCAGGTGTGTGCAGGAAGTGGACGTGCAGATGCCGGACGTTCCCGGGCAATTCCGCGGCGAGCACGCAAGCCTGGCCGAAGCGGCGGATGCGGTTGCGCGTGACGTCGCGCGCGAGGTCGCGCCGCCACGCCGAGCGCGCTTCGCGCCACCCGGGCAGGCGGCGGGCCGCCGCGACGCTCCGCAGCACGCGCAGCGGTTCCTCGTGCAGGTATTCCGGCAGGTAGAGGACCGGGGCGTCGATCGCGGCATGCACGGGGTGTGTGGCGGGATCCGTGGGGTGGCGCAGCGAGACGATGCGCTGGTCGAGGCCAAGGCGTTGCAGCGCCAGGATTTCCTGCGCGATGAAGGTCTCGGACAGGCGGGGGTAGCCCTTCAGAACGACGGCCACCGCGCCGCGGTCCTCCAGCCGGACCCCGGCAGGGGCGCCAGCTTGCGGGGCGGCGGTCACCGCTGGCGGTGCGGTGGGCCGGGCGGCAGCCCTACTCGCCATGGCTGGCGACGGCGCGCAGCCGCGCGGGCTGCATGCGGCGGCAGCCGAGCCACGGCTCGATCAGCCTGTTCACGCTGTCGAAGCCGTCGAGCAGGCCCGGCACGACCGTCTCCGACGGGCGGGGCTGGGACGGCAGGCGGGCCAGCGCGTCCGCCATCTGCTGCGGATCGCGGCGTGGACCGCCCTGCGTGTGCATCCGTCCCTCCAGGGGATCGACCAGCATCTCGACGAGGCCGAGCTGGCGTGCCCGGTCGGCGCGGATGAACTGCTCCAGCCTCGGCGTCGTGCGCGGCACGATCAGCGCCCTCTTGTCGAGCGTCAGGATCTCGCAGAACGTGTTGTAGCCGCCCATGGCCACGATGCCCACGGCATCGGCGAGCAGGTACTCGATCCGGCTGTCGAAGGTGATCGCCTCGACGTTTTCCAGCGCCTCGGCGCGGGCGAAAAACTCCTCCTGCCTCTCGGCGGCCATGAAGGGCCCCAGCACGAGCAGCGCAGGATGCGGGATGGCCGCACCCGATTCATAGGCTGACAATACCCAGTCGATCAGGCCCTCGCCGTCGCCACCGCCTCCCGTTGTCACCAGCAGAAAGGGCTCGTTCGTGATCGCCGGACGCGCAGCGACCGAGGTGTGTTCCGGCAGCGGGCGCGGCAGATAGCCCGTGTAGACGATCCGTTGGCGCATCGCGGCAGAGAGGTTCAGACCCTTGAGAGGCTCGTGGATCTGCGGCAGGCCATAAACCCAGATCTCGTCGTAGAAGGCTTCCAGCGCCGGTAGCGACCTCTTGCGCTCCCACTCCGGGGCCAGCACCGCGGGCTCGTCGAGAACGTCCCGCACGCCAAGGACGATCCGTGTCCCGCGCGCCTTCAGCAGCTTCAGCGTCGGCTCGACCTCGCCGCGCAGGCCCAGCGGTTCCTTGTCGACGATGAACACGTCGGGGTCGAAAACGTCGGCCGTGTGCTCGATGATCGACTGGCGCAAGGCGACCGTCTCGTCGATGTCGAGGTGCAGAGACAGCGACGTGTACTCGCCGTTCCTGAGCTTGATGACCCCTGGAATGCGCACGAAATCCACGCGCGCCCGGAAATCGAAGCTGCCGATGATCGGCGAGCCGGAAAGGATCAGGACGGACAGGTTCTTGTGACGTGCCACAAGGTCGTGCGCGATCGCCCGGCACCGGCGCAGATGGCCAAGGCCGAACGTGTCATGGCTGTAGATCAGTACACGCGACCCGCTCTCGGCCGAGGGCATCCCACTCTCCCAAGGTTTGCCTTGGCTATCTTTGCTCGTACTATGGCACGCTTGGCGGGGCAGATTCCACAAGTTCGCATTGGTATCTGCATAGCGCACGTGAAATCGTGCCATTCTGATCCAGGCAACGGGCAGAACAGATCATATGGACGCCAACCTTTTCAGATACATATGGCGTCATTCGCGTCTCGAGCAGCTCGCTGTTCTGGTGCTCGTTCTCGTGTCTCTGCCGTTTTATTTCATTTCCCTCGACCTGCCCCGCAACATCGTCAACGAAGCGATTCAGGGCCGCGGGTTCGGGCCGAGCGACCCCACGCAACCGTTTCTCGCGCTCTCGCTGCCGCTCCCCGATGCGCTTGGCGGCAGTCTCCTGCTGTTCGAGGGCATCCCCCTGGAGCGTGTGCCCTACCTCTTCGCGCTGAGCGGGATGTTCCTGCTGATGGTGTGCGTCAACGGCTGGTTCAAATACCGAATCAACACGCACAAGGGCCGGATGGGCGAGCGGATGCTGCGCCGCCTGCGATTCGACCTGTTCGACCGGATCCTGCGCTTCCCGGCGCCGCACTTCCGAAAGGTCAAGCAGGCCGAGCTCGCCACGATGATCAAGGACGAGGTGGAACCGCTGGGCGGTTTCATCGGAGAAGCGTTCGCCCAGCCCATCTTCCAGGGCGGCATGGCGCTGACCGCCATGACCTTCATTCTGGTTCAGAGCTTCTGGTTGGGCATCGTCGCGGCGGGGGTCGTGGGGATACAAGCCTTCATCATCCCGCGCCTGCGCGTACCGATTCGCATGTTGGGCCGCCAGCGCCAGCTGGAGACGCGCCATCTCGCGGGGCGCATCGCCGAGATCGTGGACGGCGTCACGGAGGTACACACGAACGATACCTCGACCTGGGAGAGGGCGGAGATCACCCACCGGCTCGGGCGCATCTTCTGGATCCGGTACGAAATCTACCAGCGCAAGTTTTTCGTGAAGTTCCTCAACAACTTCCTCGCGCAGGTCACGCCCTTCCTCTTCTATGCAATCGGCGGTTATTTCGCGATCCGCGGCCAGCTGGACGTGGGCCAGCTCGTCGCGGTCCTCGTCGCCTACAAGGATCTGCCGCCGCCGATCAAGGAACTCATCGACTGGGACCAGCAGCGCCTCGACAGCCAGGTAAAGTACGAGCAGGTGGTCGAGCAGTTCGACGCGGCTCTGGCCGACGCTGAGTTGCAGGACCCGACGCGCCATCGCGCCGCGCCGCTGGAAGGACCTATCGTCTTCCAGCGCGTCACGGCCGCCGACGACGCCCTGGACAAGGTTCTGGACGGGGTCAGCGTGGAACTGCCGATGGATGCCTCCGTCGCCGTCGTGGGAACCGGAACCGGTCCGCATGCCTTTGCCCAGGCGCTCGTCCGCCTGCAGCCGCTCCTGTCAGGCCATATCGACATCGGCGGGGAACCGCTCTCCCGAATGCCGGAAGCGGTGCTGGGGCGCCGCGCAGCCTATGTCGCGCAGGACGCCTTCCTTTTCCCCGGTACGCTCCGGGACAATCTGCTCTACGCCCTGCGGCATCGCTTCATCGGGAACGAGCCGACGTCGGCAGACTGGAAGGCGGAACGCGCCGAGGCGCGCCGGTCCGGAAATGCGCCCTTCCCGGTCGCCGGAAACTGGATCGACCTCGCGGAGGCCGGTGTCGACAGCGAGGAGGCGCTGACCGACCGGCTCATCGAGGTGCTGGAAACCGTGCAGCTCGAAACGGAGGTGTATCACCTCGGGCTGCGCGGCCGGATCGATGGAAGAATGCAAGGGGAAGCCGCAGAGGCAATCCTGCGCACCCGCGCAGCCGTTCGCGAAGCGCTGGACGCCGACGAGAGGCTGCGTGGGCTCGTGGAGCCGTTCGACCCAGCGCACTACACCGGAAATGCGACGATCGCAGAGAATCTCCTGTTCGGTGTGACGCGCGATGCGACCTTCGCGCGCGGCGAGGATATCGATGTGCCCGAGGCCGCGGCGTTGCCGGGCAACCGGTATCTCGTGTCCGTCTTGCGCGAGCAGGGCCTCGAGGACGATCTGGTCCGCGTCGGCGAACGGATCGCCGAGACGATGGTCGAGATCTTCGCGGGCCTGCCTGCGGGAGACCCATTCTTCGAACAGTTCAGCTTCATCGCCGCCGAGGATCTTCCGGTGTTCGAGCAGATCCTTGTCCGGGTGCGCCGCGACGGCATGACGGGACTGCCCGAGGAGTCGAGGTTACGGCTGCTGTTCCTGTCCTTCGACTATATCGAGGCGCGCCACCGCCTTGGTCTTCTGGACGACGATCTTCGCCGGCGCATCGTGCGCGCCCGCCAGGCCTTTCACGACGGCCTCCCGGACGACCTGCGCGGCGCCATCGAGGTCTACGATCCCGATCGGTACACCCAGGCCGCGAGCCTCATGGACAACATCCTTTTCGGCCGCGTCGCCTATGGCCAGAGCGAGGCGCGCCCCCGCATCGACGCCCTCGTCTCCGACATTCTCGAGCGCGAGGGGGTGCGCCGCATCGTGCTGGAGGCCGGTCTGGAAACCGAGGCCGGATACGGAGGGCGCAGACTTCCTGCCCACCAGCGACAACGCCTGGCGCTCGCGCGGGCGCTTCTGCGCCGGCCGGATCTCCTGATCATCGATGATGCCCTGGCGGTGGTCGACGCGCGGCTCGAGCGGGATATCCTCGAAACAGTGCTGGAGAGCCGCCGCGGCAAGGGGACGCTGGTGGTTCTGGGCCGGGTCGAACGTGTCAGGCTGTTCGACCGGGCAGTGGTGTTCGACGGGACCGACCTGGTGGCCAGCGGCCGGGTGGAGGCGTTGGCGGCAGAGGGCCCGCTTGCGGATCTGCTGTCCGGCCGCGAGTCCGAGGGGGGCGGTCCCCCAGAAAGTGAGGAGACAGCCGATGAGCCTCAATGAAGAGGTCGAAATCCTCAAGAAGATCCCGCTGTTCCAGAATTTCGAGCCAGCCAAGCTCAAGCTTCTGGCATTCGCGAGCGAGCGGATCCGCTTCGACGCGGGCCAAACCGTGTGCCGCCAGGGCGACCCGGGAGACGCCGCCTATGTCATCATTTCCGGCGAAGCGGACATCCTCGTCGATGGACCCGACGGGCCGATCCAGGTCGCCACCGTCCGCGATCACGGATTCATCGGAGAGATCGCCATCCTGATCGACGTGCCCCGGACTGCGACAATCCGCGCGCATACGGAGTTGGTGGCGCTGCAGATCAAGAAGGATCTTTTCTTTAGGATGGTGCGCGAATATCCCGGCGTCGCGGTCGAGGTCATGCGCGAACTGGCCCAGCGGCTGGAGCGCACGACCTCGGAGTTGACCCGCGTGCGTGCAGAGTTGAACCGGCTGACGGCGAAGTGAGAGTGCCACGTAGCCCTGTATTGTAGAGGAGTTGAACGTATGCGCCGACTTTCAGGCAAACTGATTCCCGCCGCCGCAATGATCGCGGCTCTTGCTGCGGTTCCCGCGGCGATGCCGCTGCCCGCCGTCGCCCACGACCACACCGTGGGAGCCCTGACGATCGACCATCCCTGGGCCCGGCCGGCCATCCCGAACAGGCCCGGTGTCGTGTTCCTGACCGTCAAGAACACCGGCGACGCGCCCGACCGTCTGGTCGCGGCCAGCACGCCCGTCGCGGGCACGGTGGAGATCCACACGCACATCAAGGACGGCGACGTGATGCGGATGGTGCGGATCGAGGCAATCGACGTCCCCGCCGGCGGGATGGCGATGCTGCAACCCGGCGGCGACCATCTCATGCTGTTCGACATTCCCAAGCCCTATGTCGTCGGCGACAGCTTTCCGATGACCCTGACATTCGAGAAGGCCGGCGATGTCATGGTCGAGGTGCAGGTCGAGATGGGGCAGGGCGGCGGCCATTCGATGCACAACATGCCGGCGCACGGTGGCCATGGTCAGGGCCACGGCGCGGCGAAGATGCCGATGAAGACGAACTGAGGCTTCGGGCAGTCAGAGGGAGAGGGTCGTCAGGACCGGGACATGGTCCGACGGCCGCTCCCATCCCCGCACTTCGCGGAGGATCTCGAAGCTCCTGAGCGCCGGTTCGAGGGACCGCGTCGTCCAGATGTGATCGAGACGGCGGCCGCGGTCGCTTTCCGCCCAGTCGCGCGCCCGGTAGGACCACCAGGTATAGAGCTTCTCGGGGTCGGGCCGGTAGTGCCGCGCCACGTCGATCCAGTCGAGTGTCGTCCTCAGGCTTTCGAGCTTGTCCGTCTCCACGGGGGTATGGCTGACGACGTCCAGCAGCGCCTTGTGCGACCAGACGTCATGCTCGCCCGGGGCGACGTTGAGATCGCCCACAAGGATCATGTCGCCGTGGGCCTCCCCCGACGCCGGGTCGTACCAGCCGGTCATACCGTCGAGGTATCCCAGCTTGTGGGCGAACTTGTCGTTGACCGCCGGATCCGGAACGTCGCCACCCGCCGGGACATAGTAATTGTGCAGGGTCACGCCGTCGATCCGGGCCGCAACGTGGCGCGGGCCGTCGTGGTCGTGGAACAGCCGGCGGCCCGCATCCTCGAGCGGGATCCGGGAGCAGATCGCGACGCCGTGGTGCCCCTTCGCACCGTGGATGACCTGGTGCCGGAGACCCAGCGCGGCGAGTTCGGCGCGCGGAAACTTCTCGTCGGACACCTTGGTTTCCTGAAGGCATAGCACGTCGATCGGCCGTTCCTGGAGCAGGCGCGCGATTTGCGGCAGCCGGAGCCGGACGGAATTGATGTTCCAGGTAGCGAGTGTCAGCGGCATGGGGCTTCTCCTGCCACGCGCCGGCCGCGTTCGCCAAGTCAAAAAAACGCCCGGAGAGATATCCGGGCGTTGAGGGTGGTCCGGTGCGCGGACGGCGTCAGGGGGACATCGGCCGCCGCTGGCTTTGGGGACAGTCGCGACCTGTCGGGCAGGTCCGTCCGGCAGGGGGAAAGGGACGGAATCGCGAAATCCCCAAAGCGGCCCGGTGCACCGGTCACCGGACATGCACGCCACCCTGCGCCTGTGTCCGGCCCGGACAAAGCCCGTATGACTACTCAGGGAGGGCTGGCCCTACCGCGGCAATCCCTGGATTCGCCCGCCTGCGTAATCGTCGGCGCCGGCCAGGATGGCCGTCCGCGCAAGCGCGATCAGCTCGTCGACCTCGGCATGGCTGATGACGAAGGGGGGCGACAGGATCAGCGTATCGCCGACCGCGCGCATGATCAGCCCGTTGGCGGTCGCGTGGTTCCGCACGGCAAGTCCCATGCGGCCCAGCGGGTCGAAGAACCGCCGCGGCTCCGTCTCCCGCACGAGTTCGATCGCGCCGAGCAGGCCGACCCCCCGGATCTCGCCGACGTGCGGCAGGCCGGACAGCGTTCGCAGCTTCTCCTGGAAATAGGGGCCGATGTCGTCGCGGACCCGTTCGACGAGGCCCTCGCGCTCGATCACCTCCAGATTGGCGAGTGCGACCGCCGCGGTCACGGGATGGCCGGAGTAGGTGTAGCCGTGCGCGACCTCCGTCCCCGCGTTGCGGATCGCGTCGGCGATCTTCGGACCCATCACGGTGGCCGACATGGGCACGTAACCCGACGTCAGCCCCTTGGCCATGGTCATGATGTCGGGCTGAATTCCAAAGAGCTGCGCGCCGAACCAGTGACCCGTCCGCCCGAAGCCGGAGACGACCTCGTCCGCGATCAGCAGGATGTCATGCTCGGCGCACAGCCGCTGCACCTCGGGCCAATAGGTGTCCGGCGGGATCAAAAGGCCGCCCGCGCCCTGGATCGGCTCGGCGATCATGGTGCCGATCTTGCCCGGCCCCGCAGCCTCGATGGCCTTCTCGATCTGGCGTGCGGCCTCCAGTCCGAATTCCTCCGGCGACATGCCGCTCTCGATGCCGGGGCCATACCAGTAGGGCGCCATCATCCGCAGGGTCGGTATGACCGGATTTCCGAACTGCGCGTACATCGGCTCCAGCCCGGAGACGCTGGCGGCGGCAAGCGTCACGCCATGGTAGGCCCGCGCCCGCGCAACCACCCAGGTCCGGTTCGGCTCGCCCCGCGACGCCCAGTAGAACCGCGCCATCTTCAGGGCGGTGTCATTGGCCTCCGACCCCGATCCGGCGAACATGACATAGTCGAGCCCCTCGGGCGTCTTCTCGGCGATCCGGGCCGCAAGTTCCGTCGCGTAGGGGTGGCTGCACTGGAAGAAGGTATTGTAGTAGCTGAGGTCGCGCATGACCCTGGCCGCCGCCTCGACCAGTTCCTCCCGGCCATACCCGACCTGCACGCACCACAGCCCGGCCATACCGTCGAGGTAGCGCCGTCCCTCGGAATCCCAGAGGTAGCAGCCCCTGGCGCGGGTGAATATCCGTGCGCCCTGCGCCGCCAGCGCGGCCTGATCGCTGAACGGATGCATATGGTGGCGCGCGTCGAGTGCGCGCAGGCGCGCGGTTTCCTGGGGCGTCAGGACAGTGTCGTTGGGAGGCGTGACGGGCATCGGGCTACTCCGGGCCGGACAGACGAAGACATGCGCCAAGGCGCGCGCGGTACGCGACGGGAAGCGGCCCTCAGGGATTGTAGCCGATGCGCGCGCACAGGATCATCAGCACGCGTTTGCCGCGTACACGCGTCAGGCGAACGTTGAAGGGTCCGTGCGACATGCGCGAAAGCATAGCGCAGGCTTTCGCCGCCGCGCCAGACCCAGTCGCGGCCGCGCGCGAGGCACGTCAGGGATTGAGGCGGTAGCCGCCTTCCTCGGTAATCAGCAGCCGTGCGTTCGACGGGTCTGTCTCGATCTTCTGACGCAGCCGGTAGATATGGGTTTCCAGGGTGTGCGTCGTGACGGCGGCATTGTAGCCCCAGACCTCGGCCAGCAGGATGTCGCGGCTGACGGGCCTGCCGGCGCGGTAGAGAAACCGCAGGATGGACGTTTCCTTGTCCGTCAGGCGGACCTTGCCCTTGCCATCCTCGGTCACGAGAAGCTTTTGGGCCGGCTTGAAGGTGTAGGGCCCGATAGGGAAGACCGCGTCCTCCGACGTCTCGTGCTGGCGGAGCTGTGCGCGGATCCGCGCCAGCAGGACGCCGAAGCGGAAGGGCTTGGTCACATAATCGTTCGCTCCGGATTCGAGGCCGAGAATCGTGTCCGCGTCGGAGTCCGCGCCGGTCAGCATGATGATCGGAGCCCGCACCCCGGCCCGGCGCATGAGTTTGCAGACCTCGCGGCCGTCCATGTCGGGCAGTCCGACGTCGAGCAGGATGAGGTCGACATGATTGGCCTTCGCCCATGCCAATGCCTCGTGTCCACTGCCGGCCTGGCTCGTCGAGAACTCGTCATGCAGGTCGAGTTGCTCGGCCAGTTGCTCCCGCAGGTTCGCCTCGTCGTCGACAAGCAACAGCTTGCGTGCGGTCATTCCGTTTGGCCCCCGCCCGTTGACAGCCATTCGCGCGATTCATGCGCCGCGTCCAAAGATGATCTATTATAACAAACCTGCTTTCGCCACGCGCAGCGGCAATTCAAGGCCAAGGATGTTCCGTGCATGAGTGACCGTTTCAAGCCCACCGCGATTGCCCGTGCCGAGCGGGCGGGCGCCGATCTGCGCCGCGGACTGCCTGTCATTCTGAATGAGGCGGGCGGGGATTTCCTGGTGCTCGCGGCCGAGAAAGCCGACGCGGACACGCTGTCACTTCTGCGTGAGCGTCCCGGCAGGGTGCACCTTGCGCTGACGCCCGAGCGTGCCGACACCCTCAAGATCCGCCGCTACAGCGAAGGCGCGATCCTCGTGCCCGTTACGCCGTCCATGGGGCTGGAAGACGTGATCGCCGCGGTCGACCCTGCCGACGACCTCGATCATCCGCTGAAGGGTCCCTATCTCGCCGAACGCGAGCCGGGTGCCGCCCGCGATGCAGCCGTCTCGGGTTTTGCCCTGGCGAAACGCGCGCGTCTCTTGCCTGCCCTGCTGCTGCAGCCCATCGCGACGGACGATCCGCTGCGGGCGGACCTTCTCACGGTGAGCGCGGCTGACATCGCGGGGGCGGCGCGCGAGGATTGGGAGGGGCTGGAGCGCGTCGTTTCGGCACGCCTGCCGCTCGATGCGGCGGAAAGCGCCCGTATCGTGGCCTTCCGGCCCCGCGGCAGCGCGGCGCAGGAGCATTTCGCCATCGTCGTGGGCGAGATCGACGCCAGCAAGCCTGTCCTTGTTCGCCTGCATTCGGAATGCTTCACCGGAGATCTTCTTGGCTCGCTGAAGTGCGATTGCGGTCCCCAGTTGCGCGGTGCGCTGGCGCGGATCGGGCGCGAGGGGGCGGGCATCGTCCTCTACCTTGCCCAGGAGGGACGCGGCATCGGTCTTCTCAACAAGCTGCGCGCCTATCATCTGCAGGATCAGGGCTTCGATACGGTGGAGGCGAATGTCCGCCTTGGCTTCGGCATTGACGAGCGGCACTTCGCGCTGGCCGCGCGGATGCTGCGCGATCTCGGCGTATCCCGGGTGCGACTGCTGACCAACAATCCCGACAAGGTCGCGGGGCTGGAGGCAGAGGACATCGCGGTCGAGGGTCGTGTGCCGCTCGTCTTCACGCCCAATCCGCACAATGAGGACTATCTGCGTACCAAGGCGCTGAAGACGGGGCATCTCTTCTGATGCGGCTGGTGGTCACGCCGGACGGCCATGCGCGCTTCGGATCGTGGCAGATGTGCTGTGCGCTGGGCCGTGGAGGGGTCGTGCGGGACAAGCGCGAGGGCGACGGGGCGACGCCTGCGGGCATCGTGCATCCGGTGGCCCTCCTCTACCGGTCGGGCCGGGTCTTGCCGCCGGCGACGGCGCTCCCGCTGACCCCGATCCGTCCGGGCGACGGCTGGTGCGACGCGCCCGGAGATCCGGCCTACAACGGACCTGTGCGCCATCCCTACCGGGCGAGCGCCGAACACCTCTGGCGCGCCGATCATCTGTACGATCTCGTTGTGGTGACCGACCATAATCGCGACCCGGCCATACCGGGCGCGGGCAGCGCGGTGTTCCTGCATCTTGCCCGGTCCGGCTACGCGCCGACCGAGGGATGCATCGCGTTTGCACGCGCGGATTTCAGGCGGCTCGTGTCACGGCTCACGCCGGCTACCGAAATCGAGGTTCTTCCGGAGTAGGGCGGGCGGGGGCCTACCGGCCCTCCCGGGTCAGGCCGCGCTCGGCGATCTTCTCGAGATAGGTGGACCAGAGCCGGTCGCGCTCCCGGTCGAGTTCCAGCAGGTAATCCCAACTGAAGATGCCCGTGTCGTGCCCGTCGTCGAACAGGATGCGGATGGCATAGTTGCCAACGGGCTCGATACCGGTGATGCCCACGTCCTTCTTGCCGCCGATCCACTGTCGCTGGCTGGCGCTGTGGCCCTTCACCTCCGCGCTTGGGCTTTCCACGCGCAGGTATTCGGCGGTGTATTCGCGCTCGACCGTATCGCTGAACAGGACGACCAGGGTCCGGGATGCCCGGTCATACCGGATTTCCTCCGGGTAGATCTCGTCCTCGCCGGTCATCGCGGAACCCCCGCATCGTCCAGCGTCTCCGCCTCGTCGGGCAGGAGAATCGGAATGCCGTCGCGGATCGGGAAGGCGAGGCCCGCCCGCCGGCTGATCAGGCGCTGGCCCTCCCGGTCATACTCGAGCGGCCCCTTGGTCAGCGGGCAGACGAGAATCTCCAGCAGCTTCGGGTCCACCTGGTGCGTACGTTCGGTCATCGGGCGTCGCCTGTCCTAGTTCATGCCGCCGGCCTGTCCTGCGGCCGCCAGTTCGAGCAGGGCCAACAACGCGTCGGCGCGCTCGGTCAGACCGGGCGCCTGGAGCAGCGCCTGTTTCTCCTGTGGCTCGAAAGGCAGCAGCATGGCAAGCGTGTTCACGAGAGACTCCGCCGGCGCGCCTTCGATCGATCCCCAGTCGGCGTCCAGCTTGTTGGCGACGAGGTAGGCATTCAGCGCTTTCAGAAAGCGCGGCCGGTCAAGAATATCGCCGCTGTCTTCGGCGAGGTCCCGCACGAAATCGCCATACTCCGGTATGACCTGCCGGTAGGGCGTGGCCGCTTCCGGCTCGTCCCCGATCCGGAAGCGGCAGATGCCGGTCAGGGTGATCAGGTAGCGCCCGTCGCCCGTCTCGGAGAACTGGGTGATCCGGCCGAGGCAGCCGACGCGGTAGAGATCCGGTGCCGGGCCGCCGGTGGCGGGGCAGGGCGAGGGCTGGACCATCGCAATGGTGCGCTCGCCCGCCAGCGCATCATTGACCATCGCGAGATAGCGCGGCTCGAATATGTTGAGCGGCAGCCGTCCGCGCGGCAGCAGGAGCGCCCCCGCCAGCGGGAAAATGGGCACCAGACCCGGCAGGTCCGCGACCGTGCGGTAGGTCTCGGCCCGCCTCTGTCCCTGCCGCGCCCCGCTCATCACGCAAACAGAATCGAGGAGAGCCGCATCCGGCCCTTGTGGGTGAGGGGGTCTTTCGGACCGAACGCCTCGAACAGCTCCAGCAGCCTGGCCCGTGCCGCGCCCTCGTTCCATTCGCGGTCGCGGCGCACGATCTCGAGCAGGTGATTGATCGCGTCCTCCCGGTCTCCGAGCGCCAGCAGCGCGGTCGCAAGATCGAAGCGGGCGCCGTGGTCGTTCGGATCGGCTTCGACGCGGGCCGCAAGTTCGCGCGGGTCCCCCGCCTTCCCCGCCTGCTCGGCGAGGTCGAGGGCCGTCTTGGCGCTCTGGATCGCCGGATCGGTCGCGGCTTCCGCCGGTGCCATGTCGAGTATCTCGCGGGCGCGATCCGGCTGGTCGAGTTTCAGGTAGCACTTCGCCAGGCCGCCGATGGCGCGGATGTTCTGCGGGTCGTGTTGCAGCACGCGTGCGAACAATTGAGCCGCTTGCTCCGGCTGGGCGGGCGCGGCGGCCTCCGCGGCATCGAGCGCCTGCTCCACCGGGTCGGGACCTGCGGGACCGACGAGGCTGTCGATGAACGCCTTCACCTGGCTTTCCGGCAGCGCCCCCATGAAGCCATCGACCGGTTGGCCGTTCTGGAAGGCATAGACGGCCGGGATCGACTGGATGCGCATCTGCTGCGCCAGCATCTGGTTCTCGTCGATGTTGACCTTCACGAGCCGGACCTTGCCGCCGGCCTGTTTGACCACCTTTTCCAATACGGGGGTCAACTGCTTGCAGGGCCCGCACCAGGGGGCCCAGAAATCGACCAGCACGACAGCCTCCTTCGAGGCTTCGAGCACGTCGCGCGCAAACGTCTCGACGGTCGCGTCCGTAATCAGAGCGGCGGCGCCCGCCGCCTCGCTGCCTTGCCCGCCGTCGCGTTGTCCGCTGAAGCCGCCGCCGAATGAGAGTGCCATTCCCGTCTCTCCGTAGTCCGTTCGTTGTGAAAGATGGGGCGCGGTGCTTGGCCTGCCAAGGCGCCCGTGGCCGATCAGTCCGTCTCCGCGTCCTTCAGGCTCATGATCCGCGGCGGGTGGCCGGTCGCCTCCACGAAGCGGACGAGGTCGCCCGCCGCCATGGTCAGCGTGGCTTCGTTGTGAAGCGGGTGCACATTGACCGTTCCCTGCGCCAGCAGATCGGCATCGAGCACGAGGTCCACAAGACCGCTCGTGTCGTTGACCACTGCCAGCGGCGTGACCGAGCCCGGCCTCACGCCCAGCACCTCTTCCAGCAGTTCCGGCTTGCCGAACGAGAGGCGCGCCGATCCGATCAGCCGTTCAAGCGCCTTCATGCGGATCGGCCGGTCTTCCAGGGTCGTCACGAGGTAGATGCGGTCCTTCTTGTCCTTGAGGAACAGGTTCTTGGTATGGCCCCCGGGTATATCGCCGCGCAGGGCACGGCTGTCCTCCACGGTGAACAGCGGCGGATGAGCGTGCCGGGCGAAGTTGATGTCCATCGCCTCCAGCCGCGCCAGAAGCGCTTGCTCGTCCAGAGGGGCGGTCCGTTCCGTATCCATGCGCCTGCTCCCGCGCGATCGGTTCCTCATCGCCGCCGGCAGGGCCTCAGTCCGGCGCGCGGGCGCGACCCTAGTGCGCATCGCGAGGGGAGGAAAGGGGCGACACGCCCTGCGGCGGGGACGGTGCATGCGCCGCGCGTCGATTTTCCTGCGACAAGGGGCTTGCAAGTGCCCTCGGTTTTCGGCATAACCCCGCCTCGCGCCGGGATACTCCACCGGGGCCGGCCGGACGACGGTCATGAGCGGGCGTAGCTCAGGGGTAGAGCACAACCTTGCCAAGGTTGGGGTCGTGAGTTCGAATCTCATCGCCCGCTCCATTCTTTCTTCCGAAGTTTTCCGGGCCGCATCGTTGCGGCCCTTCGCGTTTTGGGGCAGGTGTTTGCCTTTACGTAACGGCATTTCTGTCTAGATATCATCGAATCATGAGACACTTCCGGATGAGCGCGCAGGGCGCGCGAATTCGGAACTGCAGGAGCGGCGATGATCTTTCCGCGCAAACGGGTGCATCAGGTAGCGGCGCTTCCCTTCGTCTGCTTCGGCGACGAGGTCGAGGTGCTGCTCGTCACCTCGCGCAGGCGCGGCCGTTGGGTGCTTCCGAAGGGATGGACGTCCGCGCGTCTGGGTGCGCCCGCCTCTGCGGCGCGGGAGGCGCGGCAGGAAGCGGGTGCGATCGGTCTGGTCGCCGAAACCCCGATCGGCAGCTATGCCTATGAAAAGGCGATGCGGCAGGGCTATGCAGTGCCGGCCAACGTCGGGGTCTACCCCCTGCTCGTGACGGAGCAGCGCCTGAAATGGCGGGAGCGGGACCAGCGAAAGATGCGCTGGGTGCCGCTTGCGGACGCGGCCCGCATGGTCGATGACGCGGAACTGCGGGAACTGTTGTCGCGGCTGGTTCCCGATGCGGCCCGGCGCCTGCGGGCGCACATGACTGTCACGGCTCCAACAGCACCGGCACCGGTTCGAGGCCGGGGCGCCATCGCCTCCGTACTTGACTTTCTGGGCCTGGACGTGACCCCTTCCGCTGGAACGACGACCGGCAGGAAGTAATCGGGGCCTGTCTTGAGCACCACGCATCATGAACCGCGGCGCGACGGCGCCCGCGATCCCGGGGACGCATTGAAGAAGCCGTCGCTCGACAAGGACCTCGAGAAGCTGGTTCATGTCGAAGCCGCGACGCGCACGCTTGCGGGCACCTTCGCCGCGCCTGCCCTGGCACTCCTCTTCCTTGGCTGTTCGGGCGTGCTCGCGGGCGTCTACTCCGGCGTCAGCACCGATGCCGCGCTCGTCATCTTCGCCGCCATTCTCGGCGGCTACATGGCGCTCAACATCGGCGCGAACGACGTTGCCAACAATGTCGGCCCCGCCGTCGGTGCCCGTGCGCTGACCATGACCGGCGCGCTGCTGATCGCGGCCGTATTCGAGAGCGCGGGCGCGCTTCTTGCCGGGGGCGACGTGGTTTCGACCATCTCCAAGGGGATCATCGACCCGGCGCGGGTCGCGGACGGCCAGACCTTCATCTGGGCCATGATGGCGGCGCTCGTTTCCTCGGCGCTCTGGGTCAATCTCGCCACCTGGATCGGCGCGCCCGTGTCGACGACGCATGCGGTTGTGGGCGGTGTCGCGGGCGCCGGAATCGCGGCTGCCGGCTGGGGCCTGGTCAACTGGCCCACCATGGGCGCGATCGCGGCAAGCTGGGTCGTCTCGCCGGTTCTGGGTGGCGTGATCGCGGCGCTGTTTCTTGCCTTCATCAAGGTCAACCTGATCTATCGCGAGGACAAGATCGCGGCGGCGCGCAAGTGGATCCCGCTGCTCGTGGCGATCATGGCGGGGGCGTTCGCCTGGTACCTGTCGATCAAGGGGTTCAAGAAGATCTGGCGGCCGGACGCTGCGACGATCACGCTGGTGACGCTCGGCACCTTCGCGGGGGTCTGGGCGCTGATGCGGCCGCTGATCCGGCGGCAGTCGGAGGGGATGGAGAACCGCAACCAGTCGCTCCGCCGGCTGTTCCGGATTCCCCTGATCTTTTCGGCAGCGCTCCTGTCCTTCGCGCACGGGGCGAACGATGTGGCGAACGCGGTCGCCCCGCTGGCCGCGATCCTGCACAGCGTCCAGTTCGGCGACGTGGCGGCCAAGGTCGCAATCCCGATGTGGGTGATGCTGATCGGTGCATTCGGCATCAGCCTCGGCCTGTTCCTCTACGGTCCGAAGCTGATCCGCATGGTCGGGGGGCAAATCACCAAGATGAACCCGATGCGGGCCTATTGCGTTGCGCTGTCCGCGGCGGTCACGGTGATCCTCGCCTCCTGGCTTGGCCTGCCGGTCAGTTCCACGCATATCGCTGTCGGCGCGGTTTTCGGCGTGGGCTTCTTCCGCGAATACTATACCCGCCGCAGCAAGCGCCGGCGGGACCTTGTCCGCCGAAATTCAGACCCGCTGCCGGACATGCCCGACGACGAGATGATGAGCCGCAAGCTCGTGCGCCGTGCGCACTTCCTGACGGTCGTCGCGGCATGGGTGGTCACGGTGCCCGCCTCTGCGCTTCTGGCCGCGGCGGTGTTCTGGGCGCTGAGCGCCCTCGTTCCGGCGTTCTAGGTTCCGCGTCCCTCGCGCCCGCTCATGAACTGGCCAAATGGCTTCAGCGCCTCGACATGGTCGCATACCACCTTTACCGCAACGAGGATCGGCACCGCCAGGAGAGCCCCCGCGACGCCCCAGATGTAGCCCCAGAACGTCACGCTGAGGAACAGCACGACGGGGTTCATGGTCAGCCGCCGGCTGAGTGCCATGGGCGTTATGAACTGCGATTCCATCGCGTTCGCGGCCAGGTAGATCGCTGGCCCCAGCATCGCCTGGCCAAGGGTCGGGAATGCGAGGATCGATGCAAGCCCGACCAGCAGGATGCCGAGCAGCGCCCCGAAATAGGGGATGAAGTTGAGCACGGCCGCCGCAGCGCCCCACAGGACCGCGTTTTCCAGGCCGAGCAGATAGAGACCGGTGCCGATCACGAAGCCGAGGCATATATTGATGATCGTGACGGTCAGCAGGTAGCGGGAGACATCCTTCTCCACCTGCCTGACCACAGAGAACGCCTTTCGCTTGTCAGCGAAACTGGGCATGACGCGCACAAGCTTCTCGGTGAACATCTCGCCGACGGCGAGCAGGAAATAGAGCAGTACGAGCGTGGCCACGAGATGCAGGCCGACCGTCTGGACGGTCTGGGTCGCCCGCTCCAGCAAGCCGGGCGTCTTGATCACCACCTCTTCCGGCTGGTCGCCCCCGCCGCTGGCGGCCTGCTCCACCTCTTCGGAGGCCTTGCGCACCTTGTCGACGGGCTCGCGCAGCGCGTGCAGCTTGTACTGCAACTCGGCCGAGATCTGGGGCATCCGCTCCATCCACTCTGCGACGGGCTGCGACAGGCCGACGAACCCCGCGGCGAGTCCACCGCTCAGCGCCAGGATGACGAGGGCGGCGCCGATGGGCGGAGGAATGAACCACCGCATCATCGCGCGGGTGACGGGTGTCAGCAGCAGGTTCAGGACGATCGCCGCGGTGACCGGAATGAAGAAGTCCGAGGCAACGTAAAGCGTGTACAGAACGGCGATGGCGAGGAGACCGTAGAGAGCAAGCGCGATGCTGGCCGCAGACGCCTGCCTGTGCCGCACGTCAGCGGACGGATCCTGCGATTGGCTCATCTGTCAGGTACTCTCTGTCGAACCGCTGCCGCCGCGGGACTGCTGCGGCAGGGCGCATTTCTGCGATCGGAGAGAAGAACGCCGCCACCTGCTGCCGCGTTCCGGGGGCAGAGGGGCAGCCCGCGCGGCCTGGCGGCCGGCGCCGTTCAGGCAAGCAGGCCCGTAACGCCGCTCCACAGCAAGCGTGCGGCCAGCGCCGTGAGCAGCAGATTGAGGACCAGGTGGAAGCGCGCGTCCGCCGTGCGCGCCAGGACCGCGCGGCCTGCCAGCGTGCCGAGGAAGCCCGCGGCAACCATTCCGGCCATCAGCGGGACCCACGGCGCGAAGGCAAAGCCCAGCACGCCGAACGCTGCGACCTTCACCCCGTGCTGCAGGACCATGCAGGCGGAAAACGTGCCCACATGCGTCATCCGGTCGAGCCGCAGCGTCTTGACGACGCCTGCCACGAACGGTCCCGTCGCGCCGAAGAACATGGTGAGGAAGCTGGAGATCGCGCCGCCTGTAAGCAGGCCCGCCCGTCCGAGGCCGGGCTTCGGGCCCCAGGCGGAGTAGAGCACGAAGGCGGCGAGTCCGATCTGCACGAGTGCTGGCGGGAGGTCGACCGCGACGAGCCCTCCCGCCGCTGCCCCGGCGACGCTTCCCGCGCCGAACGCGCCCAGCACCTCCCAGCGGACGTGGCGCAGCATCAGGAAGAAGCGGCCGACGTTCGAACCGAACTGGACGACGCCATGAACCGGGATCAGGGCTGCCGGGGGCATGAGCACGGCCATGACCGCGATGAGGACCACCCCTCCGCCGATGCCGAAGGCCGCCGTGATGAAGGACGTTACCGCCGCGAGGCCGACGAGGGCGCCGGCGGCGAGCGTTCCAAGCTCCGGCGGGACAAGTTCGGGCATCGTTGGGAACCTTTGCGGCTGTCGGGACCGGAGCGCCAGACTATCTCCCTCCGTCGGAACGGCGTCCATCGGCGGTAGCGGCCGTTCGGGTATTGCTGTCATGCGCGGTTGGGCTGGCCGCTGGCGACGCACCCCGGCATTGTGGACGTCGGCAGCGTCACGCGGGCCAGCCGCGGAGACAAGAGGCAAGGGATGCGGAACACATGAGCGAAGGCAGGAAGGCGGTCGTCGTCGGCGCGCTGGGCGTCATCGGGCGCTACATCGTGGAGCGGCTCGAGGCGGAGGGAGGATGGGAGATCGTCGGCCTGTCGCGCCGGCCGGCGCCCGACCGTCCGGGTGTGCGCCACGTTTCGGTGGACCTGCTGAACGAGGACGACGTCGCCGCCAAGATGGGCGCATGCGAAGGCGCGACGCACGTCTTCTACGCCGCTTTCCAGGGCGTCGAGGGGCATGCTTCGGGCTATGCGGCCAATGTCGCGCCCAACCTCGGCATGCTGGTCAATGCCGTCAGCGCGATCGAGCCCCTGTCGCCAAAGCTGCAGCGGGTCGTTCTGGTTACAGGGACCAAGACCTATGGCGTGCACCTCGGCCCCTACAAGACACCGGCGCGCGAGGACGACCCCCGCCACATGCCGCCCAACTATTATTTCGACCAGGTCGACTGGCTGACCGGCCGGCAGAGGGGCAAGGCATGGGACTGGGTCGAGCTTCGGCCCCAGACGCTGTGCGGCTTCGCGCCCGGCACCCCGATGAGCGTGGTGCCCGTGATCGGCGTCTATGCCGCGTTCTGCCGCGAGCTTGGGCTGCCATTCCGCTTCCCCGGCAAGGCAGGGGCCTATACCACGATCTACCAGGCGACGGACTCGGGCCATTTCGCCGACGCCTGCCTGTGGGCGGCGACCGAGCCGCGCTGTTCCAACCAGGCCTACAACATCACCAATGGCGACTATTTCCGCTGGTGCCACCTGTGGCCGAAATTCGCCGATTTCTTCGGCCTCGACCATGCGCCGCCGCAGACCATCTCGCTGACCCAGATGATGGCGGACAAGGGTCCGCTCTGGGACCGCATCGTCGAGAAGCACGGACTTCAGCCCTACCGGCTCGACGAGATCGCGGCGTGGCCCTTCGCCGACTATGTGTTCGGCAGCGACTGGGACGTCATGTCGAACGTCACGAAGTCACGCCAGCATGGCTTCCACGCGGTCGTCGACAGCGAGGAGATGTTCCTGCGGCTGTTCGCGAAATTCCGCGACGAGAAGATCGTCCCCTGAGCGAGACTGCGGCCGCGGGACTTGAACGGGGCGGCGGGAGCCCCATGCTAGGGACACCCCGGCAGGCGTGCCGAGGGGCGGCAGGCAAGGAGCAGGCACAGGCGTGGACAGGACGGCACACGAGGCACCTCTGACGGTCGCGGGCGATCTGGCGCGGGAAACCCAGCGGGCGAACCTCGAGCTTCGCAATGCGACCGAGGCCGACATCCCGGGCATCGTTGCGCTCGCCCGGCGCGTCTATCCGAAGGAACCGCCCTATTCGCGCGCGCAGATCCGCGGCCAGATCAACGCCTTCCCGCAAGGCCAGTTCGTCGTCACCTATGACGGCGAGGTGGTGGGTTATGCCGCGACCTTCATCGTGGCGGAGAAACTCGCGCTGTCCGACCATACATGGGAAGCGATCACCGGCGGCGGCTTTGCAGCGCGGCACGATCCGGAAGGCGATTGGCTCTACGGTATGGAGGTCTGCGTCGACCGCAGCCGGCGCCGGCTGCGTATCGGCCAGCGCCTCTACGACGCGCGCAAGCGGCTGGCGCGCGATCTCGATCTGAAGGGAATCGCGTTCGGCGGGCGGCTGCCCTCCTATGCCCGGCGGCGCAAGGCCTATCCCGATCCGCAGGATTATCTGGATGCGGTCGTGGCGAAGGAGATCCGCGATCCTGTCGCGTCCTTCCACATCCGTTCGGGGTTCGAGGCGCTGCGCGTGCTGCGCAACTACAACCCGGCCGACGTCGATTCCGGGGGCCATGCGAGCCTGATGGTCTGGCGGAACCCCTATTACGATCCGGAGCTTCAGCGGCAGTTCCGTCACCGGCGCGAGCCGGGCGTGGCGCGCATCACGACCGTGCAGTTCCAGGCCCGCGCCGTGAAGACGCCGGACGAGTTCTACGGGAATGTCGAGTATTTCGTGGATGTCGCGTCCGACTATGGGTCGGACTTCGTGGTGTTCCCTGAGTTGTTCACCTTGCAGTTGCTCGCGTGCGAGCAGGAGCGGCTGACGCCCGAGCAGGCGATCGAGCGGCTGAGCGATTACACGTCCAGCTTCGTCGAGCGGCTGAACGCCATGGCCATCGCCTACAACATCAACATCATCGGCGGATCGCACCCGACGCGCACCGAGGACGGCGAGATCCAGAACGTCGCCTATGTGTTCCTGCGCGACGGCTCCGTACACGCGCAGGAAAAGTTGCACCCTACGCCGGACGAACGGCACTGGTGGAACATCCAGGGCGGCGACCGTATCGACGCGATCCAGACCGACTGCGGTCCGATCGGCGTGCTGATCTGCTACGACAGCGAGTTTCCGGAACTTGCCCGCCGCCTCGTCGACCAGGGCGCGCGCATCCTGTTCGTGCCATTCTGCACGGATACGCGGCAGGGCTATCTGCGCGTGCGCTATTGCTGCCAGGCGCGCGCGGTGGAAAACCAGTGCTATGTCGTGACCTCCGGCAATGTCGGAAACCTGCCGCACGTGGAGAACATGGACATCCAGTACGCGCAGTCGGGAATCTTCACGCCCTGCGACTTTCCCTTCGCGCGCGACGGAATCGCGGCGGAGACGAGCGAGAATGTCGAGATGGTCTCGGTCGCCGACGTCGATCTCGCCAAGCTCTCCTGGGCGCGCACCCACGGCACGGTCCGCAATCTGGGCGACCGCCGCTTCGACCTCTACAGGACCGTCTGGAAGGAAAAGGAATGACCGGCCCTACCGATATCCGCACCGACGAAACGGTCCCGCCGGGGGCTGCCAGCCTCGCGGCCACCCGCTTCGTCGACGCTGACAACCCGAAGGTTCAGGCTTTCGCAGCGGAACACGCAGGAGAGGGGACAGACCTCGAACGCGCGGTCCGGCTCTACTATGCCGTGCGCGACGGGATCCGCTACGACCCCTACCGCATCACGCTGACGGCGGAGGGCTTGCGCGGGTCGTCTTGCCTGGAGAACGGGTACGGCTTCTGCATCACCAAGGCGGCGTTTCTCGCGGCCGTCGCACGCGCCGCCGGGATCCCCGCGCGGCTCGGCTTTGCCGATGTGCGCAACCACCTGGCGACGCCGCGGCTGCTCGAGCTGATGAAGACCGAGACCTTCTACTACCACGGCTATGTGAGCCTCTGGCTCGAGGGCCGCTGGGTGAAGGCGACGCCTGCCTTCAACATCGAGCTGTGCGAGCGGTTCGGCGTCGTGCCGCTGGAATTCGACGGGCGCAACGACTCCATCATGCATCCCTTCGACACCGCCGGGCGGCGCCACATGGAGTACCTGGACGAGCACGGCCTCTTCGAGGATCTGCCTTACGAGACAATCGTCGAGACGTTCCGCACGCACTACCCGGTGCTGGTCGCAGGCCACGTCCCGCAGGGCGACTTCCATGCCGAGGCAGCCGCAGCGCGCCAGGGCTGACGCGCCAGGGCTGACGCGTCAGGCCGGCAGCACGGAAAAAGGGCGCCGGGCCGCACGGTCCGGCGCCTTTCTCATGTCCGGCGGGTAGGGCTGGTCAGCCCTACTTTCCGCGCGGCTCGCTCATCAGGCCCTTGACGATCGCATAGCATGCGAGCAGCAGAAGCGCCGTGAAGGGCAGGCCGGTCGACACGGCTGCCGCCTGCAACGAACCCAGGCCGCCGCCCAGCAGCAGCGCGATGGCGACAAGCCCCTCGAACACCGCCCAGAACACGCGCTGCGGGACAGGCGCGTCGATCTTGCCGCCGGCCGTGATCGTGTCGATCACCAGCGAGCCCGAGTCCGACGAGGTCACGAAGAACACGATCACCAGCACAATGCCGATCAGCGAGGTGATCGTCGCCAGCGGCAGGGCGTCCAGCATCATGAAGAGCTTGAGTTCCAGGTCGGCTTCGGCCACCGCCTGGTAGCCGTCGTTGACGATCTGGCTGATCGCCGTGCCGCCGAAGGCCGTCATCCAGAACACCGAGACGAGCGACGGGATCAGCAGCACGCAGACGATGAATTCCCGCACCGTGCGTCCGCGGCTGACGCGCGCGATGAACATGCCGACGAACGGCGACCAGGAGATCCACCACGCCCAGTAGAAGGAGGTCCAGCCTTGCGAGAAGTTCGCGTCCTCACGCCCGAACGGCATCGAGAGCGCTGGCAGATACTCGGCATAAGCTCCCAGGTTGGCGACGAACCCCGTGAGGATCGCGACCGTCGGGCCGACCAGCACGACGAAGATCAGCAGCAGCGCCGCCAGCACCATGTTGATCTCCGACAGCCGCTTCACGCCGGCGTCGAGGCCCGCGATCACCGACAGCAGGGCGACGCCGGTGATGGCGGTGATGAGGACGACCTTCGAGGCGTCCGATACGGGCACGCCGAACAGGAAATTCAGGCCGGAGTTTGCCTGCTCCGCACCGAAGCCGAGCGAGGTCGCAAGGCCGAACAGCGTTGCGAACACCGCGATCGTGTCGATGACGTGGCCGGTCCAGCCCCACACCCGCTCGCCGAAGATGGGATAGAAGATCGACCGGACCGACAGAGGCAGGCCCTTGTTGTAGGCGAAGATGGCGAGCGCGAGCGCCACGATCGCGTAGATCGCCCAGGGGTGCAGCCCCCAGTGGAAGATCGTCGCCGCCATGCCGAGACGGCGGGCCTCAAGCTCGTTGCCGGCGGCGCCCGCCAGCGGCGCCCAGCTATCGGGCGAGCCGGCGCCC